>JAGCJJ010000007.1 GCA_017648065.1 Kiritimatiellia bacterium
CACTTAATGAACTGGGAATAAAGGCTGAGGTAGTTACTGGAACAAGTATTGGTTCTATTGCTGCTGCAATATATGCTGCAGGTACTATAAAAGAGGCAGAAAAGTTTGCTAATAATCTTAATCAATTAGAAGCTGCATCTCTTTTGATGGAACCGCGTATTCCTCACTTTGGCAGCTTGAAGAATTTTATCGATTTTAGTGGTATAATAGAAGGTAAAAATGCCATGAAAGCGATTTCAAAATTCGTTCCTGATGTGAATATAGAGGATTTGAAAATTAAGTATGGAGCTGTTGCAACGGATTTATATTCAGAGCAAGCGGTTGAATTTACATCAGGAAATCTTCGTGAGGCAATTCGTGCTTCAATCTCAATCCCTGGAATTTTTACCCCAGTAGAAAGGGGTTCTCAGCTTTTAGTAGATGGGATGCTTGCAGATCCGATTCCTGTATCTTTAGCACATAGGCTTGGTGCTACAAAGGTTATTGCTATAAATATTGCACCTAAAGTAAATGAAACATTTAATGTAAAATCATCGCATAAACCAAATATTTTTGGTGTGTTAGATCGTTCCTGGCGCATGGTTGAGAAAATAACAGTGAAGGCTTCTGTTCAGTTACAGGAGCAAGATATAATGATAGAGCCGTTGTCTAAAAATTTTTCACCACTTAATTTTTCCAAGGCAGGTGAATTGATTGAATGCGGTTATCAAGCTACAATTAATGCATTAAGTAAAAGCCAAAATTTGTAGTGAGGCTTATTAATTTTATTGTAGATTGCAAAACTAAATGCACCTTTGTGCGACTAAATGCACCAAAAGAGGTGCATTTACTTTTGCAAATTACATTATTAATTTTATTTTGTAAAAGGATTTGTTCATTGAAAAATGACTATTTTTATTGTATAATTTAGTACAAATAATTTATAGTTAAATGAGAATAAAGAATAAGTAAAAATTAAGGATTAAAATGGATACAGTCTTAGATATAGATGGAATTCAGAAAACAATACCTCATCGTTATCCTTTTCTACTAGTGGATAGAGTTGTAGAAAAGAATCAGGAAGGTACTTATCAGGTTGCTATAAAAAATACTACATTCAATGAGCCTTATTTCCAAGGTCATTTCCCTGATTATCCAATTATGCCTGGCGTGTTGCAAATTGAAGCACTAGCTCAAGCTGGCGGAATTATGGCTCTTACAATGGAGAATCAGAGTGATTGTCCTCAGGGTGGTTTTGATACATTTTTGATGTCTGTTGAAAATGCAAAGTTCCGTAAGCCTGTTCGCCCAGGTGATCAGTTGTTTTTAGAAACAACACTTTTGGCTCTTCGTAGAAATACAGCAAAGATTAAGGGTGTTGTACGAGTTGATGGTAAGGTAGTAACAGAAGTAGAACTTATGTTTATGCTTGTACCTAAAGCACGTCGTTAATTTTCTACTATTTATTTCAAAACATACTAACATAAAGGAAATACAATGAGCAAAATCCATAGTACCGCAATTATTGAAGATGGCGCAAAAATTGGTGAGGACGTAGAGATTGGTCCATATGCAGTTATTGGCTCTGAAGCTGTAATCGGAAATCGTGTTAAGATTCATGGACATGCAATGATTAGTGGCAGCACAATTTTGCATGATGAGGTTCAAGTATTTCCTTTTGCGCATATTGGTGGCAAGACACAAGACCTAAAGTTTGCTGAGGGAAATAAGACATATGTTGAAGTAGGAGAGCGCACAGTTTTACGTGAATATGTAACAGTAAATTGTGGTACTTCAGATGGTGAATCAACAATATTAGGTAAGGATTGCTTATTAATGGCATATTGTCATGTTGCTCATGGCTGTGTTTTTGGTAATCGAGTAATTGTTTCTAATGGTACACAATTTGCAGGTGAAGTAACTGTAGAAGATTATGCAACAATCAGTGGCTTGTGTGGTTTCCACCAGTTTACAAGAGTTGGTCGTTATTGTATGGTTGCAGCTGCTTGTACAGCAAAGCAGGATGTGCTTCCATATATGTTGACAGAAGGAAATCCTCCAGTTGCACGTGGTTTAAATGTTGTTCGTCTAACACGCTGTGGTTTCCCAGAATCAAGTGTGAAGGCATTGAAAGAGGCATATAGAATTTTGTGCCGTTCAGGACTCAACGTAAGCCAAGCTATTGAAGCAATTAAAAATGATGTAGAGCAGACAGAAGAGATTGTAAATCTTGTTGAGTTTATACAAAATTCAAAGCGTGGTTGCTTGATTAAATAAGTTCGACAAAGATCAGTCTTTCAAAGAAAAGATATAAATCCGCTGTGAAATTTAGGTAAATCTAAAGTTATAGCGGATTTTATAGTGAAAAGGCATTATGCAATTTTGATAATAAAAGGGAAAAGTAATGAATTCTATTGATACAATTTGTGTTCAAGGTGGTCATAAGCCAGGTAATGGTGAGCCTCGTCAAGTGCCTATCGCACAGAATACAACATGGAAATATTCTACAAGTGATGAAATGGGTAAACTTTTCGATTTAGAGAAGAGTGGCTATTTCTATACACGTCTTCAAAATCCAACTTGTGATACTGTTGCTGCAAAGATTTGCGAGATGGAGGGTGGTGTTGCAGCTATGCTTACTTCATCTGGTCAGGCAGCAAACTTCTTCGCAATTTTCAATATTGCTCATGCAGGTGATCATGTTGTAAGTACAGCTTCGCTTTATGGTGGTACATCAAATCTTTTCACTGTGACCATGAAGAAGATGGGTATTGAGTTTACACTTGTAGATCAAGACGCTTCTGAGGAAGAATTAGAAAAAGCATTTCGCCCTAACACAAAGGCTGTGTTTGGTGAGAGCGTATCAAACCCAGGTCTGAATGTTTTAGATTTCGAAAAATTTGCTCGTTTAGCACATAAGCATGGAGTACCTCTAATTGTTGATAATACATTTGCTACACCAGTAAATTGCCGCCCATTTGATTATGGTGTTGATATTGTTACACACTCAACAACAAAGTATATGGATGGACATGCTGCACAAGTAGGTGGTGCAATTGTTGACAGTGGTAATTTTGATTGGTTTGCTCATGCAGATAAATTCCCAGGAATGACAACACCTGATGAGAGCTATCATGGTCTAATCTATGCTGAAAAATTCGGTAAAGCAGGCTACATTGTTAAGGCAGTTGCTCAGCTTATGCGTGACCTTGGTAGCTCTCCTGCACCAATGAACGCATTTGTTCTAAATCTAGGCCTTGAGTCTTTACACCTACGTATGCCAAGACACTGTAGCAATGCACAAAAGGTGGCAGAGTACTTGCAGGCTCGCCCAGAAGTTTCTTGGATTCGTTTCCCTGGACTAAAGGAGGATAAGGATTACGCACTTGCTCAAAAGTATATGCCAAATGGTACATGTGGCGTAATTGCATTCGGTCTAAAGGGAGGTAGAGAAACATGCATCAAATTTATGGATTCATTGAAATTTATTTCAATCGTAACACATGTTGCTGATGCTCGTTCTTGTGTACTACATCCTGCTAGCCATACACACCGTCAGCTATCTGATGAGCAGTTGGCTGAGGCAGGAATTCCTGTTGATTTAATTCGTATGTCTGTTGGTATTGAAGCACCAGAAGATATAATTGCAGATATTGAACAAGCAATGGTGGAGGCTTATAAATAATGTGTGCTAAATTAAAGCTCGGTGTGCTAGGCTCTGGCTCTGGCTCAAATATGCAGTCTATTCAAGATGCAATTCTTGCAGGTACTTTGGATGCAGAAATTGTATGCGTAATTGCTGATGTGCCTGGTGCAAAAATTCTTGAGCGTGCAGCAAAATATAATATTCCTGCAGATTATCTTGACCCAGCTCCATTTAAGACAAAGCTAGAGGGTGAGGCAGAGCAGCGCTATATTGATTATCTGAAAGCTCATGGTGCAGAGGTTGTCGTACTTGCTGGTTTTATGCGCATTATTAAGCCAGGACTATTAAAGGCATTCCCTCAGCGTGTGCTAAATATTCACCCTGCATTGTTACCAGCCTTCCCAGGAATTGCAGGCTGGAAGCAGGCTCTTGATTATGGAGCAAAGGTTGCTGGTTGCACAGTTCATTTTGTTGATGAAGGAACAGATACTGGTCCAATTATTGTTCAAAAGTGTGTTCCTGTTGAGGATGATGATACAGCAGAGTCTCTTCATGCTCGTATTCAGGTACAAGAACATATTGCTTATCCAGAGGCACTTCGTTTACTAGCTGCAGGGAAGCTTTCAATTGAGGGACGCCGCGTAAGAATTAATTCTGACGCTAAATAGTGTTTTACTAAGATTAATCATGGCAAATTGGCGATTACGTGTACCTGTTAATGGTACAGATTCAAATGCTCCAATTTCTCGAGCAGATACAGAGCAAGCGGAATTTGCTACATTTCTTTCTGATGTAGTAAAAGCTGCGTTTGAAGATATTTCTGAGAGAGTAAAAGCAAAAGGCCGAACTACTGAAATTCATATGGCTCTGTCTGGGATATCATTGACTGTGTTTTATAATGGAGTTGGAGAAATTTATTATCACGTATATCGCTATGCCTTACCTACGCGTATCTTTCCTTATGTGGAAGTTAAATACAAGGAACGAGGCAGTAGAAACTTTCGTGTAAGTCGAACAGGCTCGCCATTGATTGATTTTAATAAAACTAATATTACCATAAAAGAAATTACAAAAGAGCATGTGATTGCTTCTTTTGATAGATATTATAATGATGTTTTAAGTGCGATGGCAGAAGCAGAGGCAAGCGAAGCTGCCGTGCGAGATGAGTATAATCATGATAAAAAAACAGAATAAAAACACTAATTCATGGGTTGTTCAAAAACCAGAAAACGGCATGACTCTTCAAGATTATCTTGCAGAGAAATTGAATGCTTCTAAGCGTGTGGCAAAGCAGCAAATTGATGCAAAGGTTGTTCGCATCAATGGTCAGCTTGTGTGGATGGCACGTCATAAGGTCCGTACAAATGATACTATTGCTGTGGCAACAGTTGTTAAGTCTCCTACAGCAGTATCTGCTCGTCCTAAAAATATAAAGGTACTTTTTGAGGATGACTATTATTTAGTTGTTGATAAACCTCGTGGAATTTTGGTTAATGAGGCAACAGTTTCTGTAGAGACAATTCTTCGCGAGCAAACAGGTATCCCAACACTTCAGGTTTCTCATCGCTTGGATAGAGATACAACTGGTTGCCTAATTGTTTCCAAAACAGAAGAAGCACACAATGCGATTGTTGAAGTTTTTAAGCGCCATTGTGTAGCAAAAACATATCGTACAATTGTTCATGGTCGCTGGGATGCAACTTCTTCTACAATTGATTTGCCAGTCGATGGACAGCGTGCACTTTCTAATATTCATTGTCTTCAAGCAAATGCAGATGCAAGCCATTTGTCTGTTCGTATTGAAACAGGTCGTACTCACCAGATTCGTAAGCATTTGGCAATGGCACGTCACCCTGTACTTGGTGATGGAACATATGGCTTTAAGGTTGTAGAAAGCGTTCAACTTCAGAAGATAACCTACCCATTATTGCATGCGGTAGAATTAGAATTTGAGCATCCTTTTGCTAATAAAGTAATGAAGGTATTTTCTCCATTGCCACAAGAGTTTCATCGTTGGCTTTCATTCCTAAAGTTGTCTCCTCGTTAATAATATGAAAAAACTTTTGCCACCACTTAACAATTCAATGCTTGAAGAGTTAGCTAGTTGTCTGACTTCTGGTGGCACTGTGCTTTTCCCAACAGAAACAGTTTATGGCATTGCAGCACATCCGCAAAAGCTTGATGGAATTAAGCGAATTATCGAACTGAAATCTCGTGATCCAAATAAGCCAATGCAGCTATTGCTTGCAAATGTAGAACAACTTGAAAAACTTTCAGGCTTAATAGTACCACCATTAGCAAAAGCAATAGCTCAGCGCTTTTGGCCGGGTGCATTAACTATGGTTTTACATTATGAGAATGGAGGCACAGAGGGTTTGCGTGTGCCAAATTCAGCAATCGCACAACAGCTTTGTATGGCTGCTGGTGGAGCACTTCGTACAACCAGTGCCAATGTCAGTGGTGAGGCGCCTGCATTAAATGCAGATGATGCTATTGCTGCAATTCCAGAAGCGGATTATGCTATCGTAGGAGAAATTGCAGCAATAGGTGTCTCTAGTACAGTTTGCGAAATTTTTCCTTCGGGCGAGTTGAAAGTCCTTCGACAAGGGCCAATCTCGGAAGAAGAGCTTAGAAGTGCAATCAGTAAATAAATGACTTACACAAAAGCTCATACAGAAAGCAGAGAATGTTGACACATTTCAAAATATAAGGTAAATTATAGTAACAATAAAAGCGGATTTTTGAACAAATTTTTATTCACAAAGATTATCAAGAAAGAGCAGATTATGAAAAAATATTCTATCGGTGTAGATTATGGAACAAATAGCGTTCGCGCAGTAGTTGTTGATATTGAGAATGGTAATGAATTAGCAGCAAGTGTATTCCCATATCCATCAGGTACAGATGGCGTAATACTTTCTGCAAAGGACCCACAACTAGCACGCCAGAATCCAGCTGATTATATTGATGGATTTTTTGCTACAGTAACAGATGCTCTTAAAAAAGCAAAGAAGGCTTGCAAAGGATTTTCTCCTGATCAAGTAATTGGTATTGGCGTAGACAGCACAGGCTCAACACCAATTCCAGTTGATAAGTCTGGTACTCCTCTTGCTCTTAAAAAAGCATTTGCTAAAAACCCTAACGCTCATGCATGGCTTTGGAAAGACCATACCTCATTTGAAGAGGCAGCAAAAATTACAAAACTAGCATCAAATTATAAGGTTAAGTATCTTGATAAGTGCGGTGGTACTTATTCATCTGAATGGTTCTGGGCAAAGGTATGGCATTGCTACAATATTGATCGTAAGGTTTTTGATGCTGCTTATTCATGGGTTGAGCTTTGCGACTTTATTCCTGCTTTTATTACAGACAATCTAAATCCTCTAACAATGCGTCGTAGCATCTGTGCCGCAGGTCATAAGGCTCTTTTCTCAGAAGAGTGGGGTGGCCTACCTTCTAAGGATTTTCTAAAGAAGCTTGCTCCTGAGCTAGCAGAATTGCGTGATCGCCTATATACACAGGCAGTTCCTTCTAATTGGCCAGCTGGCACTCTTTCAAAGAATGCTGCAGAGCTTACAGGTCTAAAGGAAGGCATTACAGTTGCTGTTGGTGCTTTTGACTGTCATCACGGTGCTGTCGGTTCAGGCGTAACTCCAGGCACATTGGTTAAGACAATAGGTACAAGTACTTGTGATATTATGGTTGCTGAGCCAACAGAGAATACAGTTGATATTCCTGGTGTTTGTGGCATTGTCCCTGGTTCTGTAATCCCTGGATTATTAGGTATTGAGGCTGGCCAGTCTGCTGTAGGTGATATCTTTAAGTGGTATGTAGATCGTTTGCTTCCTGCTGATTTTGTTTGCGATAATCCTTATGGAAAGCTAGAGAAAGAAGCATCAAAGCTTCGCCCTGGTGAGTCCGGACTTCTTGCGCTTGATTGGAATAATGGAAACCGTACAGTTCTTGTTGATCCAATGCTAACAGGTAATATCATGGGTTTGACTCTCTATACAACTGCTCCAGAAATTTATCGTGCTCTAATTGAAGCTACAGCATTTGGTGCCCTTGTAATTATCAAGCGCGTAGAAGAGTATGGTACAAAGGTAAAAGAGGTAGTAACATGTGGTGGTCTTGCAGAGAAGAGCCCTCTTCTAATGCAGATTTATGCAGATATCTTAAATCGTAAGATTCGCATCAGTCGCAGTGCTCAGTCTTGTGCATTGGGTGCAGCAATTTTTGGTGCTGTTGCAGCTGGCGAATTTGGTGGCGATGTTTGCGCTGCACAAAAGGCAATGACAGGTACAAAGGATATTGTCTACAAGCCAATCCCAGAAAATGTAAAGGTTTATTCAAAGCTATTTAAGCTTTATATGAAGTTGCATGATTCATTTGGTGTAAAGGGAACAAGCCAGGATCTTTCTTCTGTAATGAAGGATCTAATTGCTATTCGCGCAGCAGCTCGTTCTTAATTTATGTTTTAATTATATATGTGGTGTAATTGATTTTTAAGTTACACCACATATTTAAACTTTGTTTTTATGTCAGAAATACCAAAATCATTATTACTCTTGGCAGGATGGGGAGATTATCCTCAACTTGTTATAGAAGGTGCTCGCAAAGCTGGTGTTGAAAAAATTATTGTAATTGGCTTTAAGGGAAGCACACAGAAAAAAGTTTTGCGTGCAGCAGATGAAAAGCATTTGCTTGGCCTTGGAGATGGAAAAGGTTTTTTCAAATGCCTTGAGCAACTTAAATGTGATGCTGTTGTATTAGCAGGACAAATCAATCCATTGTCAATCTTTCGTACTCGCTTTGATAGTGTGATGTTAAAATTGATAAAAGAGGTGGGTATAAGTAATGCACATACTCTTTATGGAAAACTATCTGAAATTTTGAATGGTTATGGGATGGAGGTTTTGCCGGCATCATTCTTTATGTGCGAACATATCCCATCTGCAGGTGTGCTAACAGAAAAGCAGCTAACCCTAGAGCAACAGAAGGATGTTGATTATGGTAATGAGATTGCGATGGGGAATTGTAATTTAGATGTAGGTCAAACCACAATTGTAAAGAATGGTGTAGTTGTTGCAGTGGAAGGTATTGATGGTACAAATGCAACAATTAAACGCTGCAAAAAGATTTGTGGAAAGGGTGCTGTGGTTATTAAAGTAGCAAAAGAAAATCATGATATGCGCTTTGATATTCCTGTCATTGGTACTCGAACCATTAAAATTATGAAGAAAGCCAAAGCATCTGTCCTTAGTATTCAAGCAGGTAGAACAATTGTGTTAAATCTGCCAAAGGTTGTCAAGAAAGCAGATGCGGCAGGAATTTCAATAGTGGCTGTTCAAACATCATATCCAAGTGCTCCTGTAGCATGCAGAGAATAGAAGGAATTCCTTTATTATGAATAATTCTGCAGGAAAGAAATCTGTCCGCATTATGATATGTGCGGGAGAGGTAAGTGGCGAGCTTTATGCTGCGAATATAATGCAGGTAATTAAGCACGAACTGGGCAATGCTTACAATATTGAATTTTTTGGTATTGGTGGCGATAAAATGGTTGCTGAAGGTGCTGAAATTATTGCTCATGTATCCCAAACAGGAGTAATGGGATTATGGGAGGTGTTAAAGCGCGTAAGATTCTTTACAAAACTAAAGAAGCAATTACAAGAAATGATAGATATTCGTAAACCAGATATTTTGTTTACAATAGATTATCCAGGAATGAATATGCGCATTGCAGAATATGCACATAATAAAGGGATTAAAACAATTCACTTTATTTGTCCTCAGGTATGGGCTTGGCATCAAGAGCGAATTCCAAAAATTGCTACGATTTTTGATCATTTAATAACAATTTTCCCTTTTGAAGTAAAATTGTTTGATGAATATAATTTAGATTGTCGTTTTTTAGGCCATCCAATGGTAGATGTGATTGCTGCAACAAAGCGTGAATCTTCTCCTGAATTACCATGGAAGGGCGGATATCGAATTGCTCTATTCCCTGGCAGTCGTCGTAATGAAATTGCTCGACTTTTACCAGATATTCTTAAAGCAGCAACACTTGTGGAGAAAGAGCTTGGTGAATGCTCTTTCATAATACCTACACCTACAAAGCAGATTGATAAATTGGTTCGTTCTGTTCTTGCAAAATGTAAGATTGTTCCAAAGAATCTTGAACTTTGTTCTGGTAACTCCCGTCATGTTCTTCAGCAATCAATTGCAGCTATAATTAAGTCAGGTACTTCGACATTGGAAGCTGCATTGATGGAGTGCCCACATATTGTAATCTATAAGGTAAGTAAACTTACAGAGATTATTGCTCGCCGTTTAATTAAAGGCGTGAAAAATGTAGGAATAGTAAATATTGTTGCTGATAAAGAAATAACCCCTGAGCTTTTACAAGATGCAGTAACACCAGAAAGAATGGCTGCGGAACTAATACCTTTGATAAAAGATGGAGAAGCACGTACAAAACAGCTGGCAGAACTGCAACGTGTTTGCGATTTGCTTGGAGAAGATGGTGCAATTTTACGTACAGGAAAATTTGTATCAGAGAAAGTTTTAGAGGTCGTTTCTTAATTGTGTTCTGGTGAATTCTCATTTGTATTGTATGAGAGTTATCTTTAATTACGCATAATAGCGATTGTATTGCTTTTGTTAATAAGATTTGAAGCAAAGTTAATTTTTTAATGGTTTGTTTTTTGAAAATATTCGTTGATTTTTAAAAAAATATTTAGTATTTTATTTTCATCTAACGGGGTGCTGTTATCGAGGTGGTAACGGCTGAGAATAAACCCATTGAACCTGAAACGGGTAATGCCGGCGTAGGAAAGAAAATGAAAACATTTTATTGTTTAGACAATTATAGTGTGCATTTAGCACCGACATGCCCAAAGCATTGGAGTCAACAACTCCTGAAAGGATATTCGGTATGTCGGCAGAGAATATAATCTCCACAGCAATTGTTAAAAGTTTTAGCGAAAAATTTATTAGTGGCTTAAAGTTAGATGTTGCCATCGTTGGTGGTGGTCCTTCTGCACTTGTAGCAGCACATGATTTAGCTAAGTCTGGGCTTAAAACAGCAATCTTTGAAAGAAAGCTTTCTCCTGGTGGTGGCACATGGGGTGGTGGTATGCTTTTTAATGAAGTTGTTGTTCAAGATGAAGCCTTAAATATTCTTGATGATTTTAGTATCACACATAAGCCTCTTTCTGATGCAGAAGGATATCATACATTGGATTCTGTAGAAATGGCTAGTGGACTCATCTTTGGTGCATTGAAAGCTGGTGCTAAAATATTTAATTCCATCAGTGTTGAAGATTTAGTCTTTAAAGATGGTAAAGTTAATGGATTGGTAATTAATTGGACTGCGATTGAAAGATTAGGCTTGCATGTTGATCCATTAACAGTAATTGCAGAGAATGTTATTGACGGAACAGGACACCCAAGCGAAATTTTAAATCTCGCTGTAAAGAAGGCAAAAATTAAGCTTTCTACTCCAACAGGTGACATAATTGGAGAAAAACCTATGTGGGTAGAAAATGGAGAAGCCTCAACTATTGAAAATACACGTGAATATTTCCCAAATTTGTATGCTTGTGGTATGAGCGCAAATAATGTAATGGGAGGATATCGCATGGGACCTATCTTTGGTGGAATGCTTATGTCTGGAAGAAAAGTAGCTCAGTTAATTATTGAGAAAGGTAAATAACAAGTGAAAAGAACTTTGGCTGAGCGAATTGAAATGTTCAATTCTTCTGACATTTATCCAGTTGTAAGTTCAAATTTTTGCAATGGACGTGACGTAACAGACGTTGTCGCGTCCATTGCACGCGGTGGCGCAAAGATTGTTCAGCTTCGAGAAAAAACTTGCTCTGACCATCAGCTTTTTGAACTTACAAAGCAATGTAAAATGATTACAGATGAATATAATATGTTGCTTATTGTAGATGATAGGTTAGACATTGCTTTGGCTGCTGGTGCAGATGGCGTTCATCTTGGGCAGGATGATTTACCAATATCTGTGGCACGTAACTTAGCTCCTGAATTATTGCTCGGAGCTTCGACGCATAATAAAAATGAAATTCTTGAGGCAATGGATGCTGGTTGTTCATATCTGAATATGGGGCCAATGTTTCCAACAAAAACAAAAAGTGTTCAATGTGGGGCTTTGGGATTGGAGTTTATTGAAGAATTAAAGGGATATGTAAAATGTCCATTCTCAGTTATGGGAGGAATAAAAGGGGAGCATATTCCATTACTTTCATCAAAAGGGTATAAACATATAGCTATGGTTACAGAGATAACTCAAGCAGTAAATATCGAAGAGAAGGTAAAACAACTTAGGTATATTATGAGTGATGCAACTTAGAATTGGATTTATGGAAAATAGAAAAAATAGCACTAATAATTTTCCTGTAACTCTTACAATAGCAGGAAGTGATTCTGGAGGAGGGGCAGGGATCCAAGCAGATTTACGAACATTCTCTCACTTAAATGTTTATGGATGTTCTGTAATTACTGCAATAACCGCACAAAACCCTAATGAGGTGAGGTTAGTAAATGTATTATCAGATGAGATAATAATATCTCAGTTAGATACTGTTTTTTCTGCATTTAACATTAATGTGGTAAAAACAGGTATGCTTCCTAATGAGAATATTGTCAATGTTGTGGCAAACTATATCAAACAACGAAAGCTCGTAGCTGTTGTTGATCCGGTTATGGTTTCCACATCAGGTGTCAGGTTGGTAGATACAAACAGTGTGCAAGCAATTAAGAAAACTCTTTTACCATTAGCTACATGGATTACACCAAACATTCCAGAGGCAGAGCTGATTGTAGGGAAAGAAATAAACTCTTTTGATGATATATTAAATGCTGCGTTGGAGATATTTAATATATATAAGTGTAATGTCGTCTTAAAATGTGGACATGCTACTTGGTTAGATAAAGCAAAAGATGTGGTGTGCTATGGGGGGATGCTTTATTTATTAACTTCACCATTGCTTGAAATTGTTAACAACGAAGCACATGGTACAGGATGTACATTAAGTTCTGCGATGGCAGCATGTTTAGCTCAAGGGAAAGCATGGGAGGATGCAATCAAAGAAGCTAAGGCATTTGTTTATGGATCTCTATTTGAGAAGGTTTATTTGAAAGAAAATTTTGCTCAAATGTTCCCTCCAAAATTAGATTATATTGATGCGGTTATGTTAGAGAAAATGAACTATTAAATAACAAAGTTTTGTAGTAACATAGCCTGTGGGGATAAAAACATTTTGCCCAAAATATACTTTATTATTTGTGTTGACTATTGTTCAATAAATTTGGTAAATTTAATACATAACGAATTGCAAGATAAAAGCTTGAAAAATAATTAAAAAAAGATTTTAAAATAAGGAGTTAAATAATGGATAAAAAATCACTGATTGCTTCATTTGCAGCTATTCAGGCATGTGCTCTTCTAGCAGCAGATCAGCCTGCAACACTAGCTTCAGATGTTAAAGAAGGTAAGGTTTCAAATCTTTTAGAGTCTATTGAGCCAGGTAATATGATGATTACTGACTATATTAGACTAGGTGTAGAGGCAGAGTTTATTGGTCGTTATCGTGAGGGTTCAGTACAAACAGAAGAGTCTCAAGATGATTTTTATTTTGATACATTAGATATCTCTTTAGATATTAACGTATCAGAGAACATTTCTTTCAAAACAGTTTTCGAGTATGATGACTACGAAGATGATTTTGGTGTAGATACTGCTCAGTTCGATATCAAACTAAATGATAACCTATCATTCACGGTTGGTAAGGCATATATCCCATTTGGTCGTTTTTCAACAGATATGATTACAGATCCTTTCACAGAGGATTTTGCAGAAATTTGTGAGACAACAGTTGGTGCTACATACAATTTTGACGACACACTTATCTTCTCTGCTTGGTTATACCAGACAGATATCGAAGATGAGTTTAATAATTATGCTTTGACATCAGAATTCCGCACAGCTGATTGGTTGTCTTTTGGTGTAGCTTTTGTATCTGATATTGCTGCTGGTTATCTTCAGGAACGTTATTTTGAAACTCAGCCTTCTGGTAATTATGATCAGACAGCTGGTATCAATGTTTGGTTTGCTCTAACTCCTTCAGAGAAGTTCCGCTTCTATGGTGAGTTTATTGGTGCTCTTGATAACATTGATTTTATGGGCGGTGAGACACCTCGCGCATGGAGCTTTGATGCTTCATACGATGCAACAGATGTTGTAACTGTTGCTGCTCGTTACGAGGGAGCTAGCTCTTTCGGTACTGCAATGCATTATATTTCTAGCCGCTTTGGTGGTGCTGTTAAGTATGCATATAACGATTTCATCACATTCGGTGTTGAGTATATGTTCGCAGAATACGAGAATATTGAAGAAGATGGTAGTCATGAGTTCGCAGGTAGCGTAGCTATTGAATTCTAAGAAAAATTTTTATCAATAAATAATTTTAATAGGCAGTGGAGCAATCCACTGCCTATTTTTTACTTCTTTTTATATGATTTTTTGTGAATTTTTCTTCAAATTTTATTAAATGTACATGTACATCAATATTATTGTGTTACTTATAACTTTTCAATGCTAGAAATGTGTATAAAAACCTATTTTTCCTAAGCCATCTACTATAAACTTCGCTTGTCAAAATTAAATATTTTTTGTATAATCTTAACAAAAACCAATGGGTGTACCATATCTAGTTTTTTATAAATTTTCATCAAATCTTGGAGAATTTGTATATGCCAACATTTAATTTTAAAGCAATGGATCAAAGTGGAAAAGAGGTTTCAGGAAACCTTACTGCTCAAAATCAGGCTGCTGCTGTAGCTATGCTTCGCAAAGAAGGATATACGCCAACATCTGTAACTGCTGCAGATGGAAGCGATAAAAAGGGCGGCTTAAATATGACAATTAAGATGCCTAAGCTTATTAAACCTCGTGTGAAAGCAAAGAATCTAATGGTGCTTACTCGTCAGCTTGCAACACTTGTTGATTCAGGTCTTCCTTTGCTACGTGGTTTGCGTATTCTTGCAAAGCAAGAGAAGAATGAAACACTAAAGCGTGCTCTTATAGGTATGAGTGAATCAGTTGAAGGTGGTTCAACATTCTCCGATGCACTTGCTCTATATCCAAAAATCTTCAATAACCTTTACATAAATATGGCAAAGGCTGGCGAGGCTGGTGGTGTGCTTGAAACTGTATTAAACCGCTTGGCAGAATTCTTGGAAAAAGCAGAAAAAATTAAGAATAAGGTTAAGGGTGCGATGACTTACCCAATCGTAGTTCTCTGTGTTGCCTTAGGTATTACAGGCTTCTTGATGGTTACAGTTATCCCACAGTTTGAAAAGGTATTTTCAGATCTTATGGATGGAAAAGCTATGCCTGCATTAACTCAAGCAGTTATCAATTTCAGCCATAATTTTGCTGATATGGCGCCGATTTGGGCAATTGGTATTATTGCAATCGTTGTATTGCTAAATCTTTGGAATAGAACAACTGCTGGTCATTATGCTTTGGATGCGTTAAAGCTAAGAATTCCTATTATGGGTCAGTTGATTCTAAAGAGCTCTATTTCTCGTACAACACGTACATTGGGTACACTAATGAGTTCAGGCGTACCAGTGCTTCAAGCTCTGAATATCGTGCGTGATACATCTGGCAATGCGGTTCTTGCAAAAGTTTATCAAAGCATTCATGACAGTGTAAAAGAGGGTGAAAATATGACTCCAGCTATGGAGCGCTCAAAGGTTTTTCCTGCTATGGTGGTAAGTATGGTTGATGTTGGTGAGGAGACAGGTGCTCTTCCTGATATGCTTGCTCGTGTTGCTAATACTTATGATGATGAGGTTGATACAGCAGTTGAAGCTATGACATCTATTATTGAGCCAATCCTAATCGTATTCCTTGCATTAGTTGTTGGTACAATTGTTATTGCGATGTTTCAGCCATTGGTATCTATCATTGGTGGTATGGGTTAATAACAAATTAGATGCTTTGCGTCGCAATAATAGAATATTGTGACGCAAAAGCATAAAGCAAGTTATTTAGATATTTGAATATTGTTACAGTTGGAGTTTTTATGAATAAAGCACGAAATGGATTTACAATTATTGAGATGATGATTGTTCTTATAATCATCGCAATTTTGGCTGGCTTTGTTTTTCGTATGATGACATTAGCAGGTCAAAAGAATGATATAGCTGCAACAAAGGCAAAGTTAGAAAAGATTTCAAATGCCTTGGAAGCATATCGTGCAGAATATGGAAGTTATCCGCCTGTTGCTATATATAGAGGCAAGCAACCTACATTTTATGAGATCCCAGTTGGAGGAGAAAATTCTGACATGGGGTATATAACACCAGAGATGGCTGCCCGAATGCAAAATATTTCTATGCGTGATGGAAATAAGTGGAATGAGTTTCCTCTATTTACTTTTGGTTTAGCTTCATATTTTTACCCACGTTATTGGGGTATTGCTGAAAATAGAGTTCCAAAAGAGTTTTTTGGTGATTTAGATGCCGAGGACATTATAAAAAATAAAGATAACGGAGCAGATGCGGAGCGTGTAATTAATCAATGGAAAGATCATAATAACCGCAAAACTGGTAAAGATGGTAAAAAAATTCAAATTACTGACATCAATAAAGACATGAATGTAGTTAAAAAGATTTTGCCGATGCTTGATACTGGTATTAGTTTTAAAATGGAAAATGGGAAGAAGAAGTGGGTTATGCATAAGCATGATGATGGTAACCCTAATTATGGAGTTGGTAATTGGGAATGGAATGGATCTGCAGAGTTTCAAAAAGTAGATGCCCTAGAACGTGAGTTTGAATCGTTTGAATATTTAACTCAGGGCGTTTCTTTAAAAGATGCTTGGGGAAATCATTTGCATTATCAAAGTAATCCTCCCTATGATAGTTATAGAATTTGGTCTGTAGGTGTTAATGGTAATACATGTGATCCAACTTGTGAAAATCCATCAACTTGTAGAAATTGTTCTGATGACCTTGTTGCAGGGCAACAATAATTTATAGGAGAGATGATGAGAAAAAAAGAATTCCGTTCGGGCTTCTCTTTGATGGAGCTTCTTGTAGTAATTTCAATAATAGGTATTTTAGCCGGACTATTAATCCCTGCTGTTCAGCGTGCTAAACGCCGTGCAAAAGAGGGTGAAATACAACAAATGTGTGTGCAAATGGTAGATGCATGGAAATCTGTTCAGCTCGAAAATTTGCGTTTCCCATACAAAGATTTGATTAGTGCTTATACATCAAATCTTATTGATATTGATGGGGATTTGTGTTTCCCTATGACACCAAAGGCGGGTTCATTGTTGAATTGGTGGAAGCCACAAAATCCTTTGCCAAAGTACGATAAAATGAATTTTGATAAATATACTAAAGGAATTAATTGGGACGACCCAACTACATGGCCGAATGATTTTGTGTATGAACGTTCTGGTATACAGAAGCAGTTTGGTGTGGTGGCTCCATGGTTGGAGATAAAATTAAATGATTCTAAGGCTGATGTAGGAACAACGGTTGATGAGTCTCAGTTGATGTGGGTCTTGATTGATTCAAATGCTGATGGCGTTTTGTCTGTCCCAACAAATATGGGAATCCCTTCAGAAAAAACAACAGATACAGATGGAAATCCTATAAAATTAGCAGCATCAGCTGCTGCATGGCTTGCTGCTGAGGATGGTACAATCATTACATCTTGGTAGTTTTCTAGAATATTTTGAGGCATAAAAATGAAAAAGAATAACGGTTTTACATTAGTAGAATTACTCATTGTAGTTGGCATCATTGGTGTGTTAATGGGTTTGTTGTCTCCAGCGATTTTGAAGGCTTCGAAAGGTGCTGTAAATAAATCACGCAAAGTAGAGATGACGGTACTTGAAACAGCATTAACAGAGTATCATCATGATAATAAAGGATGGCCAATCCCTGCAAAACCAAAACAGGAAGGTGCTGTCTATGGAAAAAATTCAGCAGGTGTTGTTGATCCGGCAATTATAGAGTATTCTGGTGACAAAACAAAAGTTGTTTGGAATCGTCTTCTAAAGAAAGGGGCAGATTCAAAATATAATTCCCGTAAAAAGGATTATATTGATATTTCAAGTATGACTGCTATTAAGACTTACCATAAAGATAACCCTAGAAAAAATGTTGAGGGGGATAATGTTGGACGTGTTAGAGATTTGTGGGGAGATGATGCAGAGATAAAAGGCCCGTTAGTGTATTGGTGTGATTTTATTGAATGCCCTAGATGTCATGAATGGTCTACTAACCTTGAATATTGTACAAATTTACAATGTCCAGGTCGAAATGGCGGTAAAGCTTTTCATTTTAAGAGAGCTGATAAGAGAATTAGACATCGTGGTGTAATGCCATACAAAATTGTATTTGATTTAACATCAAATGTTGTTTATGTAAAAGAATAACCCAATCAATTAGAAAAATATTGATTATGGTGGAGAAATCAAAAATGGGAAAAAGATTTGATAATTCTGGATTTACTTTGCTTGAGCTATTAGGCGTAATGGGCGTAATAGTGGTTATGTCTTTTTTTGTAGTAAGTGGCTATAAGAGTATTATGCAGGGTGTAAATGATAATACTGGTGTGAAGGGCATGCGTGATGCTGTGCAACTTGCTCGTCAGCATGCAATGCTTGACAATTCACGAACATTTTTTGTCGTTACAAGTATTAACTCTTTTGTGTTGTGTAGAGATGGTGGTGTAATAACAAGTTTTGAACAAGCACAAAAAAATGTACCTTATTTAGACAATAGATCTGTGGAAGCTTTTTGGGCCTCAGATGAATGGGCAGATTGGGAAGCCTTAAGTGATGGATTCTCTTCTATATACAAAAGAGATGTGATTGAGGAGATGATTAGTAATTCATCTTCTTCGAAGTACAAGGGAATAATTATGTACGATCTCGATGAAGGTAAATTTGCTCGAGTGGCTATTCCTCCTTTTAAACAGGATAGTACTTGGTATATCGGTTTTAATAAATCAGATATCAAAGGAGATATGTTTAAAGAAGGTAATTCTTATGGATGGATGCTTTATGAGGAGCGTTATTTACCTAAAGGTTATATTTTTGATTCAAAGCATTACAAATTAGATTCTGATGGATTGTTTGAAGTTGGTTCAGGTTCCGTTGTTTGTTTTAATCCCGATGGTTCGTTAGATTCCAGTTATGATGATGAGTTGACAATTGGTGAAGTTGATCCGACAAAACCAGATAGTATTAAAAATAAGGTTTCTGTATCTGTAGATTCAGATGGCTCTATTGAGGTCAAATAGATATTTAGGTTTTTGTGAGGAGGGAGAATTTATGTCTCGAAAAGGTTTTTCATTGATTGAAGTTAATATGGCAATTTTTATAGCAGCAGCGGGCTTGTTGTCTCTTTTTACTCTTTTCCCTGCTGGTTTACGACAAAGTGAAATGTCATCAGAGGACTTATATCAGTCTACTTATGCGACATCAATATTGCAAATGATAGCAGGAAATATTGCAACAATAGATGATGTAGATGTTTGGAATGATACAGAAAAAGATTTTTGGGCAATTGCTGTAGAAGGAACGGATTTGCCAAAAAAACTTCAAAAATCAAGTCAAGCCTTGAGAACAAGTAATTTTGATAGAGAAATATTGGATCAGTATTTAGATTTTACAGAAGGTGGAGCTCGTAATGTAGAAGATAATGTTTGGTATACGGGCTCAGAATTTTCTGGTAGTACAAAATCTGATTCATTACCGGAACAATATTTAATTCGTGTCTTTAGAAAAGGCAATACTATGCCGAACGTTTATGTGGTTTCTGTTGTTTGTTCTTCTATAAAACCCCCAGCGATTTACTATCAAAATTCTGTTTATAGTATGGAGTTTGCTTTTTATGGAAAAACTTGGTCCGCTGGACCACAGTAAACATTATGTGTAAAGCCAAATGTGTAGTAATAGAAAGTTGGAGAGAATATGAATTTAGGTGCAAATAAAGGCTTTTCTTTAATTGAAGTAATGGTTGCTACGACTATTCTGATGATTATAGTAATAATGGTTGGTAATATTTTTAGACATAGTTCAAATGCATGGGAAACAGGCTATGCTGTAGCTGAAGGAACTAGTGGAATTCGTAGTGTATTAGGAACTATACATCGAGAGTTATCACAAGCAGTGGATGGAAGGAAATGTGGTGAAAAATGGGAATCTCCTATTCTTATTAAGGGTGATTCAATTGAATTTTATAGATATGTTGAACCAACAAAAAAAGGGTCTACAGAGCCTGAGGTTCAAAAGATTACATATACACTAGGTAAAACGGTTAAACGAAAAGTAAAAACAGGCAAAGAAGACGAAGGATCAGAAACGATTCTATATTCAAAGAGAACTGCTGTTGGAGGCAATTCTGATGCAGATGTTATCTTTGAAGTAGTCCCTCCATCTGACTTAAATATGAATAATATGAATCTAAATGAAGGGGTAAGTGAAGACGATTTTTGGACTGTTCCATTTGTTGTCGTTAAAGCAAAAATTTCTAGAAAAAGTACATTTGCAGGTATGGAAGCACGTTCGTATGGCCCAGATGGTAAAAGAGGCACAGAGGACGATATTATTGCTCGTTAAACCTTGATGCAGATTGGATTTATTTATGAAAAAGAATAATGGTTTTACAGTTATAGAGTTGCTAGTTGTTACTGGCATTATTGCAATTCTTATGGGTATGATAGGCACTTCTGCATTTATTGCACGTAGTCAGGCATATAAGGCACAGGCAAGAGCAGAGACTCAGCAGTTGATAACTGCCGTAAAAGCAATTTGGATTGCCCGTGAGGATAATAAAGTCCCTATAAACACAGGAACTGTAAAAATGACTGCTGATAATGTAAAGAAATTTACTGTTGAAAATGATACAGGTGTCAGAAGTTATTTAGAAATCCCAACTTCACGATTAAATGAGGGTGGTTACCTTGACCCCTGGGGTAACGAGTATGAGTACACCATTTCAGATATAAAAGAAGAGGAACTGCCAGACGAAGTTTTTCAAATTTCAGTTTCTTTCCTAAATGCAGATAGATTTCATTACAAGAAAGATATTGCTATAGATATTATAGAAGACGAAAATTAATCTTTTGTCATGTTTGAATATTGTGTTTGAATATTGTTAGTAATTAAGGAGATTTTTAATGAAAATAAATCGAGAAGATAATGGCTCCGCATTGGTTATTGTATTAGGTATGCTTGCGGTGTTAATGCTTATGGCTGTGGCTTTCTCCATCATTATGCGAACAGAGCGTGCCGGAACAACAAACCTTCGTCATAGCCTAACTGCGCAGAATGGCATTAATTCCGCAATTGCACTTGCTATCCACGATATTGAAGAAGATGTAGGTGATGAGATTATTCCGGATTGGGAAAATTATGTTTTTTCTTCGTTTGGCTTAGGAACAACGAAAGATTTAAATAATGCAAAGCTTTCTATTCTTAATGAGCGAGCACAACGCCATTTAAATCCTACAACTCGCGCATTGGTAAAAAATGCAACAGTAGATTGGCGTTTATTATATTCTGGTATCCCATTGAGTAATTACTCCGCAAATAGTGATGATTATCTTGATGATGATACTATTGTTGGTCGTGTTGCGTATGTTGCTGTAAATACTACTGGATATATTGACCCTAATAAGGTTACATATTTAAAAGATTATGACAGTAAGGAACTGACAAAAGAACCTATAATTGCCGTTCCTGAAGATTCTCCACAATTTAACGATACATCGTTTGCTAAAAATGGCGGGAAAAATGTATTATTCAGTAAGTCTGACTTTGTGACGAAAAGACAGGAAAAAAATCGTGAAGGATTTACTTCTTTTGCTGATTTATATACATTGAATGAAAGTGAGATGTATGACTCAAGTGGTAAACTTAAAAAGAGCCCACAGATGTTTATAAATCTTTTTTCACCAAAAGAACCAAATAAATTGTTTCTTCCAGATATTTTTGGATCTTCAGCATCATTTGGAATGAGTCCATATCCTCCACAGGTAGAAAGGGATGTAAATGAACCTTATGCAGATCCAAATTCGGATGACTATGTTGTTCTTAGGGAGCCTGTAAAAATAGAAAGCGAACCTAGAAACGTTACGCTTACAGAAGATGTAATGCGAAATATATATGTAGCTTTTTGTAATATATTTGCGCGTAAGAATTGGATTGAAGAATCTTCTTATGGTGAAGGTGAAATTCAATATGAGAATAATAATGAGATTTCAATCGGGAATGTAGAGTGGCCGTTCAGGCATATGGGTGTGATGAAGAATAGTGTACTTACTCGTGCTGATTTGGCTTTATTATCATTTGCTGAATTTTATACTTATAAGAGGGGAAATGATAGCGATTTTAACAGTAATAAGTATATAGAGATGGCAATTGATGTAATAAATGATGGTGGTGGCCGTCCGAAAATTAGTGATGTTCTTGATGCTCCATGCTTTAAACATGTTCCAATGGTTTCATCAATTATTGGATATACAGATAACCCAGAAGTTCCAGATGATAATGATATTAAAATTTACTATCATAATGGTAATGGAAAATTTTCTCCTGTAAAAGATGATGATGTTATTCCTCCAAAAAAAACAACAGCAAAATATTATGCGAAATACGAACTTCCTATAAATTTTGTTGTCTCAGCAACAAGTCCATATCTTTATAAAGGCGGAGGATCTCCAACTGCTGCAAAAATGAATGTGAAGATTATGTTTGGCCCTAATGCTAATGGTCAAAATATCTTTGCAGATATCCAAAAAAATATTAATGGAGATCCAAAAATAGTTATTGATCCACAATCAAATTTTGCTAAGAAAGTAAAGGGTGGGCATGATTTTTCCGAATCTGAAAAATATAACAAATCACTTGTAACAAGAAGTATTAAAGCAGAAGATGATTCATTAACAGAAAAAATAGAGATTTATATTCAGTGTAAAGACCCTTCTAGAATATCAACGGAAGAAGCTCCAATCGCAATTAAAGATATTAAAAACTTATTTAGATGGGAAGATGCACAATTTGATAAAAGTTCATTGGATAAGTATTCCATTGATATATTTGCGCAAATAGATATAAAAGTCGGCAGTAAAGATGTTCAACTTGTCCCAGGTAAAAAGATTCGTAGTAAGAGCGGACCTGAAGGATATATTCATTTTAAGCTTCCATTATTTTTTGGAGAAGTTAAAGGAAATAATGGAAATAATGGGAATAAAGGAAATAAAGAAATAAATCACCATCGCTTTGGATATGCAATGGTTATTGATCCACGCTTTGCTGCAGCAACTTATTGTTTGAATGAATTCAGAGAAGAAAGTACTGTTGAGTCTTTCCCATTTTGGGTAAATAATGCAATGGCTGAAAATTTAGGAGAATTTTCTAAACTAAAGGAATTTGAAATGGATGCAAAGTCCATTGACGATTTAGTTCCAGGTGGTAGAACTCCAGATATTGCAAATCCATATGGTAAACTTGTAATGGGTTTTAATGCTGAAGGAGATGGGGTAGAGGATCATTCTTTCTGGGAGAACATTATTAAATTAGGTGATTTTTCTAAAGAACAAGGTATTCCATGTCCAGACACTTTACATAAGATTCCTGGAGGAGTTCAGCTTGTTAATGATAGTGGTTTTGTTGGAAAGGACTTAGAAATTGATTTTGGTATCTATGGCTCAGATATATCTAGCTTGGGTGAACTTGGTTCATTATGTATTGGACCATGGGAAACAATTTCTCTTTATAGAACACAAACACTTAATAAACGTAATAATAGTAGTCAGTATGATTTTCATACAGTTTTTGATTTCTTTACATTAGATATTCCTTCTAAATTGTCTGATAATAAGGTGAATTTAAATACTCCGCCATTAGTTAAAATAAATGGGAAGAAAAATGTTCAAATTGTTAAAGAAGGAGATACGGAATTTGGTGGCCAAAAATTAAGATTGAGTAGACAAAACGAAATTAGAGCAGAAAAATATGTTTCTTTGGCAAGAGGAATGAATTTAGAACCTTTGACTGCAGTTATTTGTAGTTTAGATACCAATTTTGACGACAAATCAAATAAAAGCACAGAATGGTTGCCGTTGTTTAATTATGAAGAGGCGCAAGAAATTGCTTCTCGTATCATTTATCAAAATACAGGTGATGGTAATTGTTATTATTTTAAAGATATTTCTCAAATTGGTTATTCTTATACAAGAGATTCTTTATTAAATTATGTGATTGGAAAAATGGGAGACGATGCTCTTAGAGATTCTTGGCGTGAGAATTTGCTTGGCAGTATAGCAAAGTATGTAACCACACGTGGTCAAACTTTTACAATTGTTGTTCGCTCAGATGCTTTTGCGCCTAAATACGGTTCGGACGTAGATGGTACTACGCTTGCAAGTAAGGTCGCTGTTGTCGAAGCATGGCGAGATACAGAGCCAGCACGAGATAAAGATGGAAATCCAATAACTATACCAGTTTATAATAGTCAAGGTAGACAAACTGGCGAAAAAAAATATCACAACTGGCATATTCGCTCTGTTCGAATTGTTGATTAGTGGGTAGTGGCAATACGCTATGAAGCAAAAACTGATTTCCGCTGCTCGTGAGGTAGCAAAAAATGCATATTGCAAATATTCTAATTACCATGTTGGTGCGGCTCTCTTAGCGGATGATGGCACCATATGGCTAGGTTGTAATGTGGAAAATTCCTCATTTGGAGCAACAAATTGTGCAGAGCGTACAGCCCTTTTTTCTGCAATAGCAGCTGGTAAGCGTAAATTTTCAGCAATAGCTGTTGTTGGTGGCACAGATGCTGAACCAGCTTCTCCATGTGGTATTTGCCGTCAAGTGCTATCCGAATTTTGCTCTTCGGAAATGCCTGTATATTTTGCAGGACTTGAAGGTGATACAATCCATACAACAACACTTGGTGAGCTACTGCCACTTGCATTTTCAGGAGCAAATCTTGAATGAGTGAGCCTGTCCAAGAACAAGAAAAATTAGCTGAGCCAGAGTCAGTAGTTTCATTTGATGCGATGGCACTTCGTAGCGAACTTCAATTTGCTATAAAAGAGTTGGGCTTTACCACGCCTACAAAGGTGCAAGCAGCTCTTATTCCTCAATTATTGGAGAAACGTAAGGATTGTCTTGCTCTTGCAGCTACTGGTACAGGAAAGACTGCTGCCTTTGGACTTCCTTTATTAAATGCACTTTCTGCTGGTAAAGTAAAGCATCCTGAGGCTCTTATTGTTTGTCCGACACGTGAGCTTTGCAATCAGATTGCGGTTGATTTGCGTTCTTATGCAAAAGGTATGAAGGATGTGCGCGTGCTTGCTGTATATGGTGGAGCAGATATACAGTTCCAAATACTTGAACTATATCGTGGCGTATCAATTTTAGTAGCTACACCAGGCCGTCTTTTAGATTTGCTGGATCGCGGTGCTGCAAAGTTAGATGCAGTTAGGTGTCTGGTTCTTGATGAAGCTGATGAAATGCTTCAGATGGGCTTCAAAGAGGAACTTGATGCCATTGTAGATGCAGTTCCTGAAAAGGCTAGAACATGGATGTTCTCTGCTACAATGGATAAGCAAACAAAGCAGGTTGCTGATAAACTTCTGACAAATCCCATTGTTGTTAATACGATTACAAAAACAGAAGCACCTCAGATTTACCATCAATGTATAGTTTTTAAGAAGCATGCAGACAGAGCAAAGGAATTAGACAAGTTGCTCAAAAAGCCTGAATTTTTTGGACTTGTTTTCCTCCGTACACGCGATGGAGTGCGTAATCTTTCTATGCGCTATAAAGCTGGTGATGTAGCATCATTACGTGGCGATATGCCACAAAAGGAGCGCGACAAGGTTATGCGCGCATTTCGTAAGCACGAATTTAAAGCATTGCTTGCTACAGATATTGCTGCTAGAGGCATTGATATAGATGATATTACCCATGTCATCCATTATGATATGCCAGACGATGCAGAGGCATATACTCATCGCAGTGGACGCACTGCCCGTGCAGGTAAGGCCGGCACATCAATTCTATTTGCATTAGAAGAGGAGTTGCCAAAGGTATATCGCCTTGCAAAGCAGCTTAAAGTCTTCATTAAAATCAAAAAAATGTAGAAGATTCTTTTCTCTTAATTCTGTCAAAGACTTCGCGCTTTTAGCCAATTACGAGATTACTCTAGTTGCTGTTTTTATGATAAAGCGAGACGCGTTCTATAAAAACATTATCTTATGAAACACTCTGCATAATGTATTAAAATTTTGTAAATGCTATACAAATTTTAGCAGTTTTTGCAAAATATTTTTCTAAAATGATTTAATTTGTTAATTTATTTAGTTTCAAAGGTTTGTGCTTATTAAATCGTTAAAACAGCTGTTTGATTTTTTAAATTAAATCTTGCAAAGAGTTTAGTAGTTTTGGTTAAATTAACTTGTTTTAAGGAACTAATAACTTCTTAAAACATCCCTAAAATATAACCTATCCCTAAACACTTCAATATGTGTGCCACCTTTAGATCCCTGTCTAAAGGTGGCTTTTTTATTTACATTGGATATAAAAAAGGAGCAGGACACATTATGGCCAAGCTCCTTATAAATTGTATTTACTTAATACTGTAAATTAGTATGCAGATTCTGGATAGTAGTTTGCTTCTGCATTTGAAGCATCAACTACCTCTGCAGGGATAACAACCTTCTTTTCTGCAGGTGTATTGCCGTCAAGTAGCTTGATTGCTTCCTCTGCTGCGTGGTAAATCATTTTTGGTGGATATGTTACTGTTTGTGTTACCAGAGGATCTTTGTCGATAATGCGCTTAATGATTAGCTTGCTTCCACCACCACCAAGCATTGTCTTGATATCTTTGCGACCAGATTCCTCGTATGCTTTCAAAGCACCTAAAAGAACATCATCATCTCCTGTCCATACAGCATCAATCTGTGGGTGCATTAGTAGATAGTTCTCCATGAGCTTTAGACCTTTCTCTGTATTCCAATCAGCAATACCTTCCTCGATAATTTCGATTTCAGGATATTGAGCCATCACTGCCTTAAATGCTTCAACACGATCTGTGTTTACCTGGCAAAGAACACCTTGCATAATTGCTACCTTACCTTTGCCATCAATAGCCTTTGCTATTTGCTCACCAGAAACTCGGCCAAATCCAGGATTATCACCCACTACAGCTAAATCCTCAATAGGCATTGCTAGATTACGATCAACAACTACTAGTTTGATACCCTTATTTTTTGCAATTTGGCATACAGGTGTCAGAGGAGCAGGCTCATGAGGTAGAATTACAAGTGCCTTGATGTCCTGAACCATTAGATTTTCAATGCTGGAAAATTGATCAGCAGCATTAGCAGTTGCAGATACGATAATATTGTAGTTTGGATATTTTGCTTCAAGCTCTGCTTTTGCCTTATTAGCCCAAAATACAACGCCACCTGTCCAACCATGGTCAGCACTAGGAATACTAATTGCGATTGTTGGCTTTTTAGGACCTTTTGAACAACCAATAGCAACAACAGCAGTGGCTATTGCTACAAATGCGAATTTAACGATAGTTTTTATTTTCATTATTTTCCCTTTTGTTTTCTTTGAGTTAAAACAGAAATTAGAATTACTAAACCTTTTACTGTGCCTTGCAACGCTGGTGAAATATGCCAAAGGTCAAGAATTGTAGAAACAATTCCAAGAATCAAAATACCAGCAATTGTTCCTCGAATACTTCCTTTGCCACCAGACATAGAAGCACCACCAATTACAACTGCCGCAATAGCATCCAATTCGTAGAATTGTCCTGCATTTGATGATGGGATTGAACCCATACGCCCACAGAATAATATTGCAGCTATTCCGACACAAATACCTATGATAGCATAACTTCCGAAGCGCATAAGTGATGTGTTAATTCCTGAAAATTGGGAAACACGCTCGCTTGCACCTGTTGCCAATGTATATTTGCCATAACGTGTGAAACAAAGAATTACTTCTAGCACAATAGCTAGAATAAGCATTACCCATACAGGTGTAGCTATCGATAAAAATGAAGAACTGCCGATATTTAGGAAGCAAGTACCTATTTCAATATTGTTCATGCAGCTGACTGTTCCAGAGTCTGCAAAGTATAGTGCTAAAGAACGATAAATGGAGTATGTGCCTAATGTTGCAATAAATGGTGGAAGTTTACCTAGATTAACAAGTAATCCGTTGATAGCACCACCGAGTAGACCAATGCCGCAACCTGCAAGGCAGCCAATTAAGGTTGCAAGAGTAGGAGAGATGCCTAAATCAGCAACGGCAAGTGTTGTGTTAATTGTGATTACACCGGAAAGTGCAAAAAGTGAACCTACAGCCAAATCAATACCGCCGGCAATGATTATATAGGTCATACCGAGTGCAATAATGCCACTATAAGAGCATTGACGTAAAATATTTGTCAAATTTGTTGCTGTTCGAAAATGTTCATTCGAAATGCAGCAAATAACAAAAAGTATTGCAAGAGCGATATATGCACTAGCACAATTTTTGAAGAATGATTTTATTTTTACCATAATCTAAATTTACCTAAACAAAATGAATGCAATTATTTTCTCATAATAAATCAAAACTTACAAGTTTAATTTAGTTAAAAATCTTTGCACCTGAAAACAGAAAGCTAATTGCCGATTTAGATTGAAGTATATTTCTTGGTTTTGATACAATAAAAATAAATTTTTGTTTTTATTTAACTTATTGTTTGTCAATATATTATATATAATGATTGGATAGAACTATGAATTCGTTAAAAAAGATTACTGTTGCATTTGTTTTGTTACTAATATCTGTATTTGCATTTGCTAATGTAATTCAGCCAGATGGTTCTCTTGAATATATCTTGGCTGATGGTGATGATTACATTGATACAGGTATCCCTGCACGAACAGGCGTAAAAATTGAAGCTGTAGTTGAATGGACTAATGTATCAGGAGATTATGCTTTCTTTGCTGCTCGCGTTGGTGCAGATAGATTTTATCCTATATACATTTATAATTCATGCCTTGGAATTGGTGTTAATGGCGAATTTAAATACCTTAATCAAAATGATATTACAAACTTAAATGCTAATCATACTGATGACGGTAATGTAAAAGTGGAAGCAGGCAGAAAGTATAAAGTAATTTCAGATTTTGCAGACGAATTACAGACAATTTCAATTGATGGTAAAACTGTTTATTCCGGCACCCATGCAACAGGTATGGATTTGGGGATTAATCTTTTCCTCTTTGCGATGAATTATTCATCAAATAATTATCCTTCAAAAGCAAAGCTGTATTCTGCAAAGATATGGTTAGATGGCGAGCTTGTTCGTGAATATGTACCTCATATTGAAGATGGTTATTCAGGCTTGTATGATAAAATAAATGGCACATTTTCAATGCCTATAGGAACAGGTCGTACATTTGGTGTTTCTCCTCGTAAATTGCCTGGAAAACCAGATGCTTTTGTAGATTGGATTGGTTCCGGAAATGATACTATTATGGATTTAGGTATAACAGCAAGAACCGGCACAACAATTGAAGGCTCAATGGAGTGGACGTATATTGATGGTGGTCAAGAGTCTACTTTTATAGGTGCTAAAGGTTCACCAAATTATTTAGTACCTATGCATGAATTTGATGGAAATATGTGGATTGCTCATGGAACAACAAAGGTTTATTTGACAGATGAAAATGGTAATTCACGAAAGTTTGATGTTAATAAAAGATATGATTTCAGATTTGTTGCAGACGAAAATGAGGCCTCTTTTACTCTTAACGGTGAAAAATTGTATGAAATCACAAACCCAGATGTTTTTGATTCAAATGAAACGCTAAAATTGTTTGCATTAGGCAATCGCTATTGTGCATCTTATTCTAAGTGCTATAAGCTTAAAATTTGGCAGGATGGTGTCTTGATTGGTGATTATTATCCTGCTGTAAAAGATGGTAAGACATGCTTGTACAACAGTGTTACAGATGAATGCTGTTTCCCATGGGTTGATTTGGCAGGCAAATACGCTGGTAAGCCAGTCGTGGAGATGGGAAGCTCTGTCTATAAGCAGCCAAAATATCCTAAGTATAGGGTGGAATATTTAACCTCTGATTCTGTGAAAAATAATACCTCATTCCCACCTCAATATATCGATATTGGTATCAATGGTAAGAGTGGAATAAAGGTAGAAGCTAAGGTTGAGTGGCTAAATACAAGTGCAGATAATGGTTTGATAGGTTCAAAAGGAGATGGAGATAACAGAATATATGCAATCCATACCTACGTCAATACATTGTGTTGCGGATATGATAAATTTATTCGTTCAAACGCTGAGTTAAGCACAAATAGGGTATATGATGTTGTTTCTATCCTTAATGTAGGTGAACAAAAGATGTTTCTTGATGGTGTTGAGGTTTATTCTGCTACCAATACTAAAGAATTAGATAATGGATATTCAATGTATATCTTCTGTGAAAATGTAACAGGTCAGCCAAGATATTTCTCAAATGCACGTATCTATTCTATGAAGATATGGGAAAATGATGTTTTAATTAGAAATTTAATTCCTGTTATCGCAGATAATATGGAGGTTTGCTTCTATGATAAGGTTAATAATACGTTTTATGGAAGTGAAGTTTCATCAGGCTTCTGGAGCTATGGAAATATACTTGGCGCAGTATATAATGGGTCAACAATTATAATTAGATAAATGCGAAATTGAATTGTGAAGCATATATTTGGAACAGTATTAGCTACTTTGGGTGCTGCAACTTTGTCAGCAGCAACATTAACTGTAACATCAACTTTAGATGATGATTCTGCAGGAACTCTAAGATCAGTTCTTGCCAGTGCTTCTGATGGAGATATCATTGTTTTTGATGATTCTCTGCAGGGGCAAACAATTAAAATTGTTCATAGAACACATGCTGATTGGGCAATTCCTATCTTTGCATCTGTTTCAATTGTTGGACCAGAAGATAAGTCAATAACACTGGATGGTGGCTTTAATGGTGGTCAAGACAGCGGTTCTCGTATCTTTGCTGTAAATAATCCAAGTGCATCATTATCATGTAAAAATCTTGTTTTTCAAAATGCTAATGGCCGTGACTGGGGCTCACAAATTGCTTATGGTGGTGCAATTTATTCAGAGGGTGATGTCTTTCTAGATAGTTGCTCTTTTGTAAGTAATAGGGTAGGTGCTATCAAGATTTCAGGCCGTAAATCGGTTACTGGTGGTGCCGCTGCACATGTGCTTGGTAATTTAACTGTTACAAATTGCGAATTTATTGGAAATATGGCTCCATCTGGACCTATCATGGGTTGTGTCCTTATTCCTCTAGGTGATAATTTTGTAATAAAGAATAGCAATTTTATAGAGAATAAAAGTAGCTCCTATTGTGCAGGAATATGTATTTCTCCAGAGGTTAGCAATGTATTGATTGAAGATTGTAACTTTATTGGTAATATAGCTGGAGGACATAGCTGTCGTGGCGGAGCAATTTATGTGTTGAGAAATACAGCTGCTAAAATATTGATAAACAGGTGTATTTTCCGTAATAACGGATTTAAAGGTACAGGTACATTAGGTGGTTCAATATACATGGATAGTGGTACAAATAAATTTGTTATTGCAAATTCAGAGTTCTCAGGATGTCGTACAGGTGGCGCAGGCGGTGGCAGTGTGCGTGTGGAAGGTGGTCACGAATGTATTTTAGTAAATTGTACAGCAGCTAATAATACAGCAGGCAGCCATGGAGCTGGCTTGGATTTACGCAGCCCTTCATATTTTGTTAATTGCACAGTTGTGGGTAATGCTTTATATAATCTAGGAGATAAGTCTGCCTCTGGAGGTATTTATCATGGCAGTACAAAGTTAAAACTCCTTAATACCGTTGTTGTTCATAATTACTATATGAACAGTGGTAATGTAGGAACTACTGGTAATATTTTCAATAAGATAAGTTCATCAGATTTATTGGCCACAGCATCATTGGCAGATGGTTCTGTGGCAGATGATGAGAAAGAGCTTTTTGCTGAGTATGGCACAATGGATAGAATTTATCAGCACTATGATACAAATCCAACTGAATTTGTTTTTGCTGAGCCAGTCCCTGTTCCTTTATTGAATAACGATGAGAAGCGTTCTCGCGTTGTAGAAATAGCAAAGCTCGGTCCTCTTGACGGCAAGGGTTATCTTGTAAAGATGACAGATGATTTTTCTTATGTTGCATATTCAAAAGACAGAGGTGCCACATGGACTACTTTCTATGGAGAGGAGTCTGATGGAGCAAAGCTACTTTTACATGACCAACGTGGTGTTCAATATAGCGAAAAGCGTGTACCAATTGGTGCCGCAGCATTTGATTTCCCACTATCAACAATTATTATGATAAATTAGATTTGGTGTTGAATGTAATTAAATTTGATGCACCTTACTTGCTGATTACTTTTTATGATAGAAAAAACAAAGCATAAGCTAAAATTTCGTGAAGATGGAACCTTTAGGGTTTTAATGATGTCTGATTTGCAGGAATCAACGCATTATGACCCACGCTCTTTAAGATCGGTAGAGGTGCTTGTTGATGAGGCAGATCCGGATTTAGTTGTTTTTGGCGGTGATAATTGTAATGGTCATGAAATATCTAGTGATGAAGAACTTAAAGAGTTTTTAAGCATTTTTACATCTGTTCTTGAAACTCGTCAAATTCCTTGGGCTCATGTCTTTGGAAATCACGATCATGAGGTTCCTATAGATATTGGTGTTCATCAATCTGTTTATGAGTCATTCCCAATGTGTGTGTCTTCTCATACAGGGGATGATGTTCATGGTAAGACAAATTTTTTATTGCCTGTTTACAACAAAAATGATGAGCCTGCTTTAGCGATTTGGTGTTTAGATACAAATTATACCATTAATTCAAAGCAGGAGTGGATCTGTGAACTTTCACGAAATGGTGGCAGGCTTCCATTTGAACCAAACACAATTTCCAATGACATAGGTTTTTGGGGAGCATTATTTGCAGATCAATTACTTTGGTATAATGATAAATCTGTTGAGTTAGAAAAACTGGCAGGCAGGAAGGTGCCAGGTCTCCTTTGCATGCATATTGGAGTGAAGGCATATTGTTTAGCTCAGAGTTTACCAAAAGATTATATTAAATCCGGAAATTATGATGAAGTATTTAATGGTTTGGCTTTGGATCCAGGCCTTTTTGAAATGCTTAAACACAGGGCGGATATCATAGGAATAAGCTGTGGGCATACTCATAGAAATGATTTTGAAGCTGAGGTTGATGGAATTCGTCTGTTTTGGGATGCGTCCGTTGGGTATCGATGCTATGGTGTTGATGAGCGCCGAGGCGGAAGATTATTCATTTTTAATGAGGAAAATCCTACAGAATTTAAGAGTAGAATGATTCGCACTTTAGGAAAATAATTTTTTACGGTATCTAGGTTTTTCGAGTATAATTAAGTAAATCCATTAGAAGCTTCGCTTTCTTAGTTGCCAAACTTACATTCAACTATCGTTTTTAGGTTAAATAGTGTATAGCTCAAAGCATTTAATTTTACGAAAAACGTAAAAATCATATTGTTTTGGTTATTGAATTTAAGTTGAACCTTTGGGGGTAATGTGTTAAAATATATCTAAATATTTTAATGAGCGAATTAAAGAGGGTTTTATGTCTGCTATTCTTATAGATGTAGGAAATACTTCAACCACAATAGGTAGGTGGGAAAATGATAAAGTCACTGAGATTGTTGCGGTTAAGGGTGGTATTAAAGATCCAAGCAAAGTCGCTACTGCATTAGAGGAGCTTCGTGCTAAGGAGTGTTCAGGGGCAATGCTAGCGTCAGTTGTCCCTGCGGTAAACGATACATGGCGTTGGATGCTTGAGAGTGTGGTAGGAATAGAGCTTGATATTCTTTCTGTAAGTAAGCATAAGCTACCAATAGGTATAAAATATCCAAATCCAGAGCAAATTGGTGCAGATCGTATTGCTGATGCAGTTGGTGCGGTAGTGCGTTATGGGCATCCAGTAATTGTGGCAGATTTTGGTACAGCTCTTACATTTGATGTTGTAGATAACGAATGTAACTACATTGGTGGAGCGATTGCTCCTGGTTTGCCACTTATGACAGAATATTTACATGAGCGAACAGCAAAGCTCCCTTTAGTTACTCTTGATGATGATTTCCCTAATAAAGGTGATTCAACTGAGAATGCAATGAAACTTGGAGCAAAATTGGGCCATCGTGGTATGGTACGCGAGATTTCTACATTTTTAAGGGATGAGGTTTTGAAAAACAAGAATGCTGTACTTTGTGCAACAGGTGGCTATGCAGAATGGGCTCTGGATGGGCTAGATATGGATTGCCATATTGATTATGATTTAACATTGTTTGGTTTAGGTGTAATATATGTACAAAACAAATAGATTGAATTCAATTGGTGGAACACTCCATACTTTTAATGATTTTTGTTATTACTGGTCACAGCGTAAAGAGCCATCTCATAAATGGCCTAGCTGGCATAACCATACTGGTTCTTTCCCAAGATTTTCAAATTGTCCAACGCTTGGACTTTCAGTAGAGCGTTATAAATTGGAAATGGAAATCAATAAGGAAGCATGGGAGCTGTTTGCTATTACAGATCATGCTCATGCAATTGCTATTGAGGAGCAAAATATCGCATGGCCATATAATTGGTATGATAGCTTTGAGATACCAGAACGATATATGAAATCTGGATTTACAGAGCGACGTTATCGTGAGTATGTTGAGCGTGGAGATGCTTTGCGTGATGGAGAGAAGTTCCTTTCAGGAATTGAGGTTGAGGTTGATTCTCAAGGACGCTGCCTAGTTCCTGATTGGGTTTGGGAGCATATGGATGTTGTAATTGGTTCAGTGCATCATAACCCAATAAATGAAAAAACATGGGTTGAAGATTTCTTCATGTACTTGGATCGTATTCTAAAACTTCCTTGTGATTTTATTGGGCACCCAGTGCGTGCAATCCGTCGTTTCTCAACACAGACCCACACCCTGCCACATGAAATTCTTGATGAGGTGATTAAGAAGCTTAATGATAAAGGGTCAGCTCTTGAAATTAATGCTCATTATCCTCAATTTGCTGATGACGTATATCTATTACGTCGTGCATATGAAAAGGGTATGGAAATTGCTTTTTCTTTGGATTTGCATTATCCAGAGGAATTTGGAAATTGGCGTTACTTTGAAGATGTAGTAGAAATGTCAGAAATTCCTTTTGAAAAATTAAAGCTATTTACTCCTAAGGGATTAAAGAAATAAAATTTACTAACGATAATGTATAGAAGACAATTTAAGCACCATCTTTGGTCAGGGTATAAAATCTATATGCGTAATTTCCCGCATATAAAGCTAGCGATTTCTGTCGTGGCTGTTGTTTTTGTCCTCTTTATATTGTTTATTCTTAGAATATTAGCTCATGAGGTGCCACAAACATGGGTGGAGAAGCTTGAAGATGAGCTGTCTACTGATGCTTTTTATGTAGAGTTAAATGGTGTCTCAATTTCTTTGACTCGAGGGATTAGTTTTAATAATATTGCGGTATATCCTAAAAGGGTGGTGGAGCAGCCTATTGCAATAGCCAGCCAGGTTCATTTTGATTTAGAACTATTTGCACGAGGTTCTCTCTTAAATCGAATTAAATCTATCAAAATTGATAAGTTCAAATTATCAAGGCAGGATATAGCGATAGAAGAAAGCTCCGAAGAAGAGATAACTGTGTTACCTCAACTTGCTCCTGTGAGTATTTATTGTCGAAGAGCTGATATTTTTGGCCTTCTTGCTAATGAAATTAGTGCAGAGATTGCAATTAAAAACACCACAATTACTTGTAATGAAATTAAACTTTCTTTGACCGAACCAAATGAAAGATATCAACAGGAAGCATCTGGCTTTGTCAGCTATGATATTTTGAAGAATAAATTAGATTTTTATGGCGATGGACAGCTTAAGGTAGAGTCTGTTATACCAATGTTTGACAAGCTTGGGTTGAATGGGTTGAATAGAGAATTAGAAAAGATAGAATTTCCTGATGTTTCTCCAAATATTAATGCACATATAAGATATTCGCCTTCAGAAAGTGTGTATAGCTTGGACCTTCATGTAGATGCTGCGCACACTATGTATAATGGTGTTGATTTTAATTCTGTTATGCTCTATTTAAAGGCACATGGTACCAATGATTGGTCTAATGTCGACATTAATTCTCTTGTCGGAAGACGTCCAGAAGGTCATTTATCAGGCTCATTGTTGATTGATTTAGATAAAAATTTGCTTTATTTTAATGCTGATTCACATATCCGACCATCTCATTTGTTGACAGCAATAGGTATTCTTGATGAAATTGAGCAATTCCCACTAGAGGTAGAATTACCTTGCACGATGCGAGCAAGTGGTGCTGTTGGTATTTCAAATGAAACTGCTCCGGCCCTAAAAATTAATGGAAATGTTGAAGCTCATTCTATCAGTTTCAATGGAACAATGTTTGAAAATGCTTCTGCAAAAGTTGATATGAATTATGAATCATGGGATGCAAAGGAACTAGAGGCCGAACTGTATAATGGTCCATTAGACGGTAAGATAGTAATTACTCCAAAATATGTTCCTAATGAAGGTCTCTCTCTTGAAAATGTAAATTTTGCTGCTGATTTTAATGTTGTTAATGCAATGCTTGATTCCGTAATTAAATCCAGTAATTTAGGGTCACCAGAGACAGACGATATTAGTGGTTTTGTTAATTTTAACGGATACGTCAATTTCGATATATCAGGTTCAAAAGATGATTTGAAGACAATGGTCGGAGCTGTCAAACTTGATGTGCAAGAGGCAAATCTTTATCGAATACCATTGTTTGCTGGGTTCACTGATATTTTGTTGAATAATGTGCCAGGATTAGATTTCGTATTGACGCAAAACAGTCTTAAAGCAGAGTTAGATATTCGTGATGAATATGCATATATTGACTCTATTAAGATAGTTGGGCCGGCTTTAAGTTTAACAGGTGCAGGAAAGCTTGATTTTAATGGAAATCTTAACGCGAAGATAATGGTAAGTCTTTTGAATCAAGACACATGGGTTGGTAAAGGGTTGCAGTTGTTATTGTTCCCTTTGTCTAAGATTTTCGAGCTTAAAGCAGAGGGGCCGATTGAAGATTTAGAGTGGTCCTCATCTACATTGAGTGGTAATTCTAATACTACTAAATAAACGTGTGCATTTTATATTTATGCACTTATGTTTTTCATACTCAAAAACACTTTGAGTTATATTGTCAAAAAGCTTTTATTTTTTTGTTTTTTGGCGTTCTTTCATAGATATATAATTGCTTTTGTTTTAACATTTTGCTATTATATATATGTTTAATTCGTAATGAAAGTTTTTTGGCATTTTTTATGCCAAATTTATATATTTGATTTTAAGGAATAAAAATGAATCTTTTTGCTAAAATTTTTGGAACAAAGCGTGCTCGCGATGTTAAGAAATTGCGCCCATATGTAGAGGCTATTAATCGCTTTGATGAGCAGTATAAATCACTTTCAGATGATGAACTACGTGCAAAGACACCTGAATTTAAAGAGCGCTTGAAGAATGGTGAAACTCTTGACGATATTATGTGCGAGGCTTTTGCTGTGGTAAAGAATGCTTGCCGCAGAATGTGCGGTAATGAATACGAGGTATGCGGTCATACTTTAAGATGGGAAATGGTGCCATTTGATGTTCAGCTAATGGGTGGTATTGTTCTACATCAAGGTAAGATTGCAGAAATGCAGACTGGTGAAGGTAAAACACTTGTTGCAACACTTCCTTTGTACCTAAATGCACTTACAGGAAATAACGTTCATCTTGTTACTGTTAACGATTATTTGGCATTGCGTGACTCCCAGTGGGTTGGCCAGGTATTTAAGTGGCTTGGTCTGACAGTTGGTTGTATTCAAAATACAATGAATCCAATGCAGCGCCGCGAGCAATATGCTTGTGATGTTACTTATGGAACAAACTCTGAGTTCGGTTTCGACTATTTGCGTGATAATGGTATGGCAACCTCTGCTCAGGAGCAAGTACAGCGTGGATATAGCTTTGCTATTATCGACGAGGTGGACTCAATTCTTATCGATGAGGCTCGTACTCCACTTATTATTTCCGGTCCTGCACCACAAACAAATCAGCAGTACTCTTTATTGCAGCCAAAGGTAGAGCGCTTGTATCGTAAGCAGTTACAGCTGGTTGATCAGCTATTTACAAAGGTTGAAGCAGCAATCAAGGAAGAGAATCGTGATGCTTCTTTGAAGTATATGTATCAGATTTATCATGCAATGCCAAAGCATCCTCGCTTGCTACAGATGTTTGAAGAGCCATCTGTCCGTAAGCTTCATGAGGATGTTGAGAACATGATGCTTACAGAGATGCATAAGGAAGACTCTCGTAGATTCAGAGAGGAGCTATACTTCACAATTGATGAGCGTACTCGTGAAGCAATTTTGACAGATAATGGTTGCACAGAGTTAAATCCTGCAGATCATGAAATGTTCGTACTTCCTGATATTGTTGCAATTATGTCAGCAATTGATGCAGAAGGCTTATCAAATGAAGAGCGCCAGATGAAGCGTCAGGCAGCTCAAGCAGATTTTGCAGAGAGAAGCGAGCGTATCCATACAATTGACCAGCTTCTAAAGGCTTATTGCTTGTACGAAAAGGATACAGATTATGTTGTTATGGACAACAAGGTTCTTATCGTTGATGAATTCACAGGACGTATCCTACCAGGCCGCCGTTGGTCAGATGGTCTTCACCAAGCAGTTGAAGCTAAGGAAGGCGTAAAGATTGAGCGCGAGACTCAGACTCTTGCAACAATTACAATTCAGAACTACTTCCGTATGTACAAGAAGCTTGCTGGTATGACAGGTACAGCTGAAACAGAGGCTTCTGAATTTAATGAGATTTATCGCCTTGATGTAGTTGTAATTCCAACAAATCGCCCAATTCGTCGTGTAGATAGCAATGACTTGATGTATCGCACACAGCGTGAGAAGTTCAATGCAATTATTGACGAGGTAAAGGAGTGTCATAGAAATGGACAGCCAGTGCTTCTTGGTACTGTTGCTGTTGAAACATCAGAAATTCTTTCTCGTTTATTTAAGCAGGCTGGTATTCCACACAATGTATTGAATGCAAAGAATCATGCACGCGAGGCAGAGATTGTTGCACTTGCAGGTCAGCCAGGAGCAGTAACAATTGCAACAAATATGGCTGGTCGTGGTACTGATATTAAGCTTGGAGAGGGCGTTGTTTGGACACCTCGTGAGTTGATACAGTCACAAACAAGTCTTGATGATAAGCCACAGGGTTATCCAAAGACATTACGCGAGCTTCTTGAGGAGCGCCCTTGTGGTTTGCGTGTGATTGGCTCTGAGAGACATGAGTCTCGCCGTATTGACCGCCAGCTACGTGGTCGCTGTGCTCGTCAGGGTGATCCAGGTTCTTCACGCTTCTACGTTTCTCTTGAGGATCCTCTAATGCGTCTGTTTGGTTCTGACCGCATTGCAGGCATGATGGCTCGCATGGGTTATAAGGAAGGTGAGCCAATTCAAGCAGGCCTATTGAATCGCTCAATTGAAACAGCTCAGCGCAAGGTTGAGCAGCGTAACTTCTCAATTCGTAAGCGTACACTTGAATATGATGACGTTATGAATCGTCAGCGCGAGGTGATTTATGGCTTCCGTTCTGATGCGCTATCAAGCGAAAATGTTCATGATTTAATTCTTGATATTTTCAATGATATTATCATGACTCAATGCGAGAAGTTTATCATTTCAGAGAAGGATTCTCGTCTAGGAGAGCTTGTTGAGTGGGCAAACAGTGTATTCCCAATTCCTCTAGCAGAAGCAGATCTTGTTCAATTCAAGGGTAAGGCAGAGGAAGCAGCTAAGTTTATTATGAATTTGGTTGAGGAAGCATATCAGCTAAAGTGCTCAATGGAAACACCAGATCGCCTAATGGATTTGGAGCGCTATGTAATGCTTCGTAGTGTTGATACAGAGTGGCAAACATATTTGCGTTCAATGGACGATTTGCGCGGTGATGTTCGTCTTCGCTCTTATGCACAGCGCGATCCTCTAGTTGAGTATAAGCGTGAGGCTTCAATCATGTTCTACGATTTGATGGAGCGCATTAAGCTTAATGTTTGCACAGCAGCATTCCGTTCTGCAACCTCACTAGAGGCAATGCAAGGCTTTATGTCTCGTATGGCAATGTCACGCCGCGTTAAGACAAATAATCCTGAGGATCAGGCTTCTGTATTAGCTCAAGCAACCGCTGCAGCTTCTGGTGTGAATCAGCAGGCAGCAAGAGCTGCACAGGCTAGCCGTGTTGCTTCTGCACCAGCAAGCAACAGCGTAAGCTCAGATGCTTTTGATAAGGCTCTTGCAATGGCAGAGAAGGCACAAGCAGCTCGCGCAGCAGCTGAGAATGGTGCTGCACGTGGTCCTGTCAAGGCAGCTGTTTCAGTTGGTCGTAATGATCCTTGCCCATGCGGAAGTGGTAAAAAATATAAGAAGTGTTGCGGGGCAAATTCGTAAATTTTGTGAGCTTAGGAGCAAAATAATATGCAACTAATTCATGGACAAAAGGTCGGACAACATAAGGTCATCGAATATATTGGGACCAGTGCTTTTGGCGAAGTGTATTCAGTAATTTTTGGCTCAACAAACAGGAAATATGCTCTGCATATTATTCCTGCGGATAGCGATATTACAGTTTTGCAACTTAACGAGTATATTAAGAAAATTCGTAAGATTCAAAGTCCATGCGTCGTAAAATGCTTTGCAGCAGGAGAGTCTGATGGATTTCGCTGGTTGCGTACAGAGCGTCCGGTTGGTCTCAAAGAACAAAATCTTTTTACGGATATTAATTGCAAAACACCAGAAGAAAAGAGTCGCAAGATTGTGTATGATCTTGATTCTCTTATTGCAGAGAGTGCAACTACTGGTGGCTTAGCAGGAGATGATTGCTCTTTGATTCTTTATGATGTTTTGGAAACAGTATCGAATTTGCATGCATACGATATGTATGTTGGCGATAGATTCTCAAATCCATTTTTGGATAAGCTTCTTTCACCTGTAGGTGTTGTTGCACGAATCCCTATTATTATGTGGCCAGAGAATCAGGAAGCATCTTTAGCTGTCTCTGCTGATATTGTAGAGGCTGGCCGTCTTATCGAGAAGATTGTTAATGCTGTTGATGAAAATAATCGTAGTTGGGCAGGAGCCAAGCCAAGCTTACTTGAGCTAGCAGAAAAGGCTAAGAACTTAGATGGGTATGATGCTGTTTGCCAGTTGTATCTCGATGTTCTTGATGTTTTTTCAAAAAATGGTATTAAGTATTTTGGACGTTGTGCAGTAGATGATTTTCTTCCTCATGCTAATACAAACCAAGAAAATGAATCAGCTGGTGAAGAAACTAATGAGACACAAACGAGTTCATCGCATGTTTCAAAAATTAAGTCTCATAAGCATAAGCGTAAAAGTGCTTTTAGCAAGCAGCGTAGACATTCATCTCAAAAACATGAAACGGTTAATCAACAACTATTCCGTAATTCAAAATTTGTTTTATTGATTGTTCTCATTTTAGCATTATGTGCAGGTATTGCATATTTCTTACATAAGCATGAAGAGAAAGTGAGAATTTCTCAATCTATTAATGTAAAAACAGAATATTCTGCTATTACAATAATTGGCGAAGATGCTGATGAACAGCAAGCAAGTAAGCTTCCTGATCTTGTTGAAGATTATTCTGTTGAGCAGTTAGTTAGATATAAATCTACTAAACCGTTAGCAGCCGCTCGTTATTCAATTATGCTTTGGCATGGTTTGTATGGTGTAGAAGAGGATAGAGAAGAAGCTAGAGTTCTTGTAGAGAAAAATAAAGAATATTATGATGAGCAATGCCAATACGATGCAGAAATAGATTTCTGGCGTGCATATTTGCTTCTTGTCGGTATTGGTTATGAACAACAAGAGCAACAGGCATTAGTAATATTAGATAAACTTGCAACAAATGGTAATGTTAAAGCTTGTTTGATGCTTGGTGATTTTTATGCTCAAAAAACAAATGAAGCAAAGGAAGATAACGATGCTGTTGCAATGCGCTATTGGAGGCTTGCGATAAAAGCTGATTATGGCTTTAAGCGAGAATCAGTAGCAGCTATGAATCGTATTCTTTATTTTGTCTCAGAGGGCAGAGGCATGCCAAAGGAAAAGGAATATCCTGTATTCTTTAATGCAATAGAGCGCTACGCATCAGCAAACCATGTTCCTTCTCAATTTGTTCTTGCTCGTTTGAATTATGATGGCAAATATTTGACAAAGAGTTACGCTGATTCGGTTAAATGGTATCGTAAAATAGCAAATAACACACAGGTACATTTTGTTCTTCGTTCTAGCGCGATGGTTAGCCTAGGAGATATGTTCCTCAAAGGAGAAGCAAATCAATCTACAGATGCAGCATATCATTGGTATGAGCGAGCAGCTGCACTAGGTGATGGTTATGCAATGAATAGATTGGTAAAGCTATATTCAAGTGATGTCCCTCGTAAATTTGCTTCAGAAGAGGAACGCATAAAAGCAGGTGATGCTTCATATTGGACTCAAAAGGCTACTGGAGTTGATCTAATTGATATTAAGGGTATTACTGAGCCTAGTTATATGATATTTAATGACCAACAGCAGAAACTATACAAAGAACCAAAGCCAATGCCAATTACTGTACGAATACAATATGCTGGTACACGTGAGAATCCTCGTACAACAGAAATTAAAGAAGTATTCAGCTCTGTAAAGGTTGTTAAGAAAACTGTTCAAAAAACAAAAAAATAGTTGCTTTTATATTTCCGCCCTAATTTATTTTTGAGAGTTGATTTTTACTCATAGATTTAGAAAGTTGAAAGAATGGCAAAAGGATATATATTTGATTTAGATGGAACTCTTTTAGATACAGAACTCGTTTGGATAGAGGTGATGGAACGCTTGTTTGCTGCTCACGATATTTCTGTGTCACATGAGCAAGTTTTGAAAATTGTTTGCGGTCGAGCAGCAAGAGATATTTATCTTGATACTATAGCTCTTTCAAATGGTAAGCTAAAAGATGTTAATGCTATTGCGGATGAAGCATATTCATATTTTGAAGAAATGAAAGTTTCTTCCGATATTCGTATTGCCGGTTCTATCAAGCTATTAAAGCGTTTATCATTGACGGCACCAGTCTGTATTGCATCTGGCTCTCCTCGTAATGTTATTGAGGAGGGAATTAAATATATGGGAGTTGAAGAAAATGTTTCCTTTTTCCTTGGCTCCGAAGATTATTCTGATGGTAAACCAAACCCAATGGTGTTTCTTCTAGCAGCAGAGAAAATGGGCTTAAAGCCTGAAGAGTGTGTTGTTTTTGAAGATTCTTGTCCTGGCGTAACTGCAGCAAAACGTGCTGGTATGAAATGTGTGGCTCTAGTTCTCCCAGATCATCCAAAACAAGATGTTTCTTTAGCCGATATTACACTTGATGATTTATCAAAATATACAGACGAGAGTTTATAATTATGGCAAAAGCATGGATATTAGTCGGTCCTACCGCAACAGGAAAAACTGCTACAGCTAATGAGTTGGCTCGCCGCACAGGCAGCATACTCATATCTGCTGATTCCATGCTTGTCTATAAAGGAATGAATATAGGCACAGCAAAACCAACAGCAGAAGAGCTTGTTGGAATTGATTTTCGTGGTGCCGATATAGTTGCTCCAGATGCTCCATTTAGTACAGGAAAATGGTTAGATGCAGCACGTGCCGCCTTTGCTGAGGCAGAGGCACAGGGGCGCAGTGTAATTGTTGCTGGGGGCACAGGCTTATATATCAGCGCATTACTTAAAGGTATTGATGCACCAGGTGCAGAGGATGAGGAACTCCGCGCAAAACTGAATGCAGAATATGCAGCTGGAGGAATTGAGGCCTTGTGGCAGCGTCTTTCTGCTGTGCCTGAGGTTTTGGAAGCAATGGCAGACAAAGAGAATCCTCGTCGCGTGATTCGTATGATTGAAATGCTTGAAGCAAAAGGAGAGGATGCTGTGCGTAGCTATGCAGCACATCTTGCCTCTGATGAAAAGCTGACAGCAAACAATCAGCCAGCAATTGCAGGACTCTGGGCGGAGCCAGAGCTCTTAAAATTACGCATTGAAAAGCGTGCCCGCGAAATGTTTACAGGCGGGTTGCTTGATGAAGTAAAGCTCCTCCGCGAGCAATATCCGAATTTTTCTTCCACTGCAGGCTCAGGCATTGGCTATCAAGAAGCACAGGATGCTCTTGATGGAAAGTGCTCAGTAGAGGAAGCAATTGAGCGAACAATTGTGAGAACTCGTCAGCTGGCAAAGCGTCAGCGTACGTGGTTCCGTAATCAGAATAATGTAAAATGGGTGTCAGCGCCCAATACGGCTATAGAAGTAAGTAGAGTTGCAGATAAGATCATGGAGGTTTGGAATGAATATGGCCCAGCTGAGGTTAAAGTATGATGGTTGTGAGCAAAAAGTATCCATTTGTGATATTGCTCCCCATTCAAGAAAATCCCACCAATTAGTTAAACGAGAAGCACCATTTGTGGCAGCGTCCAGTTCTGTTAAGACTGTTGCGGATGCTACAGAAAATGCAGTTTATGGTGTAGAAAATTGTGTGGATGACAACCAAGAAAAATCGCAGGCATTGTCAACGCTGCCAGAGAATTTTCGTCCACGTGAGCGCTTGGCAAAATTTGGAGCAAAAGCTTTGTTAGATGAAGAGCTCCTTGCAATAATGCTGCGCACAGGTTCGCAAGGAAAGAATGTGCTCATGCTTGCTCATCAGCTATTAGATTCATTTGGTTCGCTTCCACAGCTGATGAATGCCGGAGTAGAGGAGCTCAAAAGCTATGGAGGTATAGGTCAGGTAAAGGCAATAGAGCTTGCTGCTATGCTTGAGTTGTCGCGACGCGTCATGCTAGGTGATGTAGATAAGCGCAGTGTGTTTGACGATCCGGAGCATGTCGCGCAAAAGGTCAGACGAATCAAGGCATTATCGCAAACAGAGAGCTTTTTTGTTTTCCCATTGGATAAGCGATGCCGACTCTGCACACAGCAGCCGATAGAGATTTCTTCTGGAACTCTTGATTCATCACTTGTGCATCCTCGCGAGGTATTTCGTGAGGCAATCCGTTATTCCGCAGCATTAGTAATTTTAGCGCACAATCATCCTTCTGGCGATGCACGTCCATCCCGCAAGGATATAGAGATAACCAAAGAGCTTGTTGCTGCTGGATTGCAATTGTCAATTCCAGTAATCGATCATGTAGTTGTAGGTGATCCAGAGGTATATTCGCCAGGCTTTTATAGTATGCGCCGCGAAAATATTATATCATTTTAGTGTGCGCCGTCTTGCTTATGTAAGCGTAGTGTTCGTGGTGCACACAACAATACAATTTAATCTCAATTTATTTATTGGAAATAAAACAATCATACTTCGGTTGCGAGAGGTGCTGTCGCGACACGCTCCTCGCGCTCTTTTTTTGCCTCTCGCATTTCAAAACGCCTGCATTGACATGCATAGGACATGAGACGATAGACATTTTTTATTTAATTCTATCGAATATATTGCGAAGCACCGCTTCATATGCCACAGGCTTGCTTCATATCTTAATTCTGTACAGCCGAATTAAGATTTAGCTTTGCCTTTAGGGAGTGGCAACCAGGCTTTGTTGCCAAAGCTGTTGAGATTGCTTCCAGCGTTGCTATGACCTTGCCACGAAGTGGCTCGTTCAACTTCTGTGCAATCAATAGTGGAGCAACAACTACAAGTGCAACATATTCATTCAAATCTGCCAGCTCAAGAATTAACTTCTTTGTAAGTGCTAATCCTTCATCTGTCCATATCTGTGAATTGTTTGCTGTGAAGCCTCCATATAGTGCACGACTATGTGTAGGATGAGATGGAGAGAAGCTGCTGCTTTCTGCTTCTGCCTTTAGCTCTTCTATTGTGGCAGGGTGTGCTCCTGCTCCCAGTACCCCTAAATATGCACTGTATGCTGCAATGTGTGGACGACACATTGCGCCGAGTGAATCAATGACGTGTTTACGATATGGGCTGTTGCATTTGTTTAATGCTGATGCATATCCCAGTTTGTCTGTAATATTTGTGGCAGAGTCATAAGCATCGGCTATTGCTTTTGTGGCAGGGTCTGTACCTAGTGCTGCAAGCAGTTGCGCAATTGCTGCACGTAGTGAGCGCTGCGGAATCAAACGTGGAAGCTCGCTGAAGCATGGCTCTGCTTCGTCAGTTGTTGCTGCCTCTTGCTTTAATGCGGCAATAAGTGCTTCTTCGCCAATGTACTCTGCCACAGCCTTACGCAATGCCTTTGCTGCATTGTGACGCTTCTCTGGTGCATTCAGGTAGTCGCTTGAAAGAAAAGCTTCGCCAACTGTGAGCAGGCGTGCCTTAATCAATGTGGCAGGGTCTTTCAGTAGAATAGGGAATAGCTCTAGCCATTCTTTGCTTGGTGCATTGCCTTCAATGTAAGCAATGCATTGTGCATCGGTGTACATGTGCATCAACTCTGCTCGCAGTACTTGATTGCTTGAATGCAATATTGCTGCACGCATTGCCTCTTGTGTGAGCGATGTTATGGTTAAGCGACCAAAGAATGGGAGCTCCGGATGATAATCAACATATGCCAGGCGAGAGCAGTCGCATTCAATAGTTGGTGTGGCAGTGTGTATCTCACCTGATGCACCTTGTGTCAGTGTGAGGATTGTATCCTGAGTTGGACCACATGCTGTACCATCGGCTGCGTATGGAGTAAATGTCATAGGAATTTGGCAAACTACGCCTTCTGGAATTGCTTCGCCACAGAAGCGTGGTGCAGCGGTGTGCACAATGCTTAGCTTTGCAGAATCTGTTGGGTCTGGCTCCCAGCCAAGCGTTAGTACTGGATATGTGGCATAGTGCAGCCAAAAATCAAGTATTGAATAGATGTCACAATTCTCAGGTGCTTCTTCGGCAATGCATTGAAGAAATTCAGCGGTACTTGCATTGCCACCAAAGTAGCGTGCAAAATATTTTGTTGTTCCACGCTCGTATGCTTCTTTACCAATGATTTTAGCAAGAATATCCAAAACCTCAGGTGCTTTCACATATGTTGTGCCATCAACAACATCATCTGGATGATCAAAACCGGTGCGAACGATTCTGCCAGCGGCACCAGTTTCTGTTTCATAGAGCGGTCCGCGAGATGGGTTGCGTATGCTGTCCAGTTCGTATAGGCGCATGTGTTCAGCACCAAATACTTCTGCTTGGTATTCGCGTTCAATGTTTACTGTGAATGCTTCGTTAAGCCACATATCAAATGGGGTTGCCATTGTTACATCACTTCCACAATGATTGTGCTCAAATTCATGTACAATTACAGCATTTGCATATACCAAGCGCGTATCAGTGGTCCAGCGATCAATCACGGCAGCCTCTGTAATGATAGTTGTGTTACCCACATTTTCCATTCCGCCGAAATTAGATTTTTCCATGCAGATTGTGCGATAGCATTCGCGCATATATTCGTAATTGAGGCGCTTTGCTTGCCACAATACTGCTGCTTTAAGAATTTCAAGAGGAAGCTTTGCTCCACTTGATTTTCCTGGCGGAACAAGATATTCAAGCTTTACCTTGCGCCCATTAGGCAGCTCCACAAAGCTGCTCACTTCTTCCCATGTGCCGACTGCTGCAACAAATAGGTATGGAGGCATTGGTATGTTATTAACATAGGTAATGCTCTTACGGGTAGGGTCTGAAGTAAGTACAACAGGTATGCCTTCTGGGTTTGTTTCTTTGCAAACATCACCATTAGAAATCAGATGTGTATAGGCAGCATTTGCTTCAATAGTTGTACGCCATGTGCATTTTGCTCTGCAATCATCAATAAATGGCATGATACGTTGGAAGCCCCATTGCTGGCATTGAGAGATTATTTGCGGAGGAGCTCCTTCTGGAGCAACATCGTAATAAAGGCCTTCAAGAATATTGTCAGTTGGCTTACAAGTAGCAGCAATTTTAATATAGAATGTGATGCTATTGTCAACAGGAGAAGGGAAAAATAGTTCAAGCTTGTTTTCTTGCTTATTATATAAGAAGGTTATAAGCTCTGTATTTGTAAATTCAGGAGTAGTTGAAAATGTTACATTTGATATTGTCAAATCCTGTGCATCTAGAATAATGCTTGTCGCAGGTGCTTCAGGAGCAACAATTGTGAGGCATTCTGTTCCCTCTACATAGGTATCAAAAAAGCGTAATGATAAATCAACGTGTTTAATGGTAAATGGAGGATTAGGAAAATCCTTTAGTTCAAATTTGTACATTTGTAATTCCTGAATGGTTTTGTTGAAGAGGGAGTGGAGCGTAAGCTTGGGTTTGCTTATGCTATTCTACGCAATGAAGAGAAAAAGTTACTGCTGCTGCATCAATCAGAGGCATTTTTTTCTTGGCGTGATCTTCGCCCCATGGGTCGCAATAGAAAATATATTGATTGTCATGAGAGATGCCTGTGATTAAGCGAAGATGGCCACCATTAGCAGTAGGTGTGAGCTTTTCCTCTGGAGCAATACCGAGAATCATACCCCAAAGTACAGGCTTGTCTTCTTTAATTGCATTGCGAATAGATTTTGCAAATTTGCGCTTTTCTGAATTGCTAATTGTTTCGCGCAGAATAGAAATATCTGCATCTTTGAATAACTCAGCAAGATATATGTCATCATTAGTTTGTATTTGCAATAAAGGCTTGTTTTGCTTTGTGGCAATGCTGTTATATGCATTTACGGTTTTGCGATAATTCTTAATGTTAAAATCTATGATAGGTGTGATTTTTACATTAAGCTCATCAGATCGCTCGTTAATTGCATCGTACATTGCTTGAAGGTCTGTTCCTGCATCATTTGAGGATTTGGCCCATTTTGCAATTGTTGCTTGGTCAACAAGCATATTTTTATATTCAAGAGCCATAGCAAGGGCAGCAGGCGCACATAAACCAGAGCCTTGCTGTTTGAGCATGGGAATACCTACAATGCGTATGTCTTTATTGTCAGGAATAAAGACACGCGCATTGAGAGGCAATAATGCTGCTGCGAAGATTACAGCAGCTATCAAATGCTTAACCCTTGCCAATTTCATGTAGTACACAATTTATTTTTGCCAAATTAGCTTCGTGTAATTTGTAGACCAGTATGTGAAATTTCCATATCTACAAATCGAGCACGTGGATTTGGTGGATTTTGTGTCAAGCTTTCGCGAATTGCTGCGGCTGATGCTGTATCCTTTGCAAGAATTAGCATATAGCCACCACCACCTGCGCCAAGTAGCTTTAGAGATGGTTTGAATGGAGCAATTTGGTCAATGATTTGTTTGATTGCTGGTGGGCATGTGCCTTTGTCCAGCTCGCGGTTTAGCTGCCAGCTACGGCGAATGCCTTCATCAAAGCTTGCTGAATCATTGCGCTGTAATGCCTCTGCGATAAAGCTTGCGTTTAGAGAAATGTCGTTGATAATAGACATTGTCTCTGCCTTGTTAAGGAAGATAGACTTAACAATTTCAGAGAGGATATTACGAGCTACGCGAGTAATACCTGTGTAGTATAGCATTGCTCTGCCTGAGCGAATAGCTTCAGCAAATACTTTTTCTGGCAGCCAATGTACATCAGGAAGCTGAGTTAAGTCGGCATTTGTCTTTGTAAGCTTCAAGCTTGGATAAATACCACCAACTTGATCCTGCCAGCCACCGCCTGAGGATAGAATTTGCTCTAGCACAGATGTGCGAGCAAAGATTTCGTTTGCAGACCAATTGTGGCTGCAAACCTCACCAAGAACGCCAAGAATTGTAGCAGAAAGAATGCTGCTTGTACCAAGGCCAGAGCCTTTAGGAATTGCTGCTAGCATTGACAATTCAATACCTCCACCAAATTCAGTCATTAGCTGCTTTTCAAGAGATTCGTAACCACCAGTTGCGTGGAAGTTAGGATCAAAGCCTGCAAGTCTTAAAGCAGCACGTGCAATGCTGAAGCCACCAAGCTCAGAGGTTGAGGTTAGCTCTTCGTAAGTCTTAATTGTTTCTGCAATACCTAGGTCAATGCTACGAATAACAATGTGTGGGGTAGTGCAAATACGAACGAATGTCTGAATTGGAGGCTGTCCATTCAGATTTACTGCTACGTTAAGGACTCTGCCACCATTCTCTAAGCAGAAAGGAGGTGTGTCTGACCAACCACCAGCAAAGTCCAATCGAGCAGGAGAGCGGCCCCAGATAATTTGGTCATCAAGAATATTGCGTACAGGACGAACCTTCTTGATAGCCATATCATCAATCATCAGTTTACGCAATGTATTGAATGCTTTGCCTGTTAGCTCCTCGCTATCGTTCTTTGCTGCTTCATACATGTATGCATGCACAAGAGGTAGTGAGCCTTTGTTATTATCAAATCTTTCAATTGGAATATTAACATCAAGCTGAGAAAGTGCATTCAAGTCAGCAATTTGAAATAGCTCTTGAAGCTGGGCATCTGAGAACTCAAGGATTTGTTCTGCAACAAGCTTTTTACGCTGTGCTGTACGCTTAGTCAAATCGCAGGTCTGTACAAGATCTGTTGCTGAAACACGTAGAGAATCAATCCAAATTGAGCGTGCCTCAGTATCTTCTGGGTTGATTGTGAACCAAGCGATAAGCTTAGCCATTGTTTCAGGTGATTTTACTAATGGGAATAGTGGTACATTTTGAATATCGCCTGTAAAGCCTAGCTCAGCAGGATTTATTCCACGTGCATTAAACCAATCAATGATTGGCATACCCAAGAATTGAGTTAATGGATCTTCAATATTGCCCTTAAAGGTATCGTCAAAGCCATAGATGCGCAGCACAGAATCTGCAGAGCCAATCAGTCCGCACATATCAATACATGTGCCAAGTGGCAGTCTTACATTAGGTATCTCGCAGCTGATGCCAGTGATAACATTTGAGCCAACCAGGCTCCAACTTTCTGGAATGATTGAATTTTCAATCCAAAGATTATGGCACTTGCTTATGTCTGTCTTAACAAGTGAGTGAAGAACAATTGTATTCTGTGCTTTGTCTCCGGCAGTATGACCAAATGCGCGGCGATCCTCAGCAGGATGTGATAGCTGAGCAACTGAGCTTAGTACGCTACGATTTGTACCGAAGTGGAAGAATTTTCCACTATTGAGTGGAAGCACTGCACAAGTGAGCTGATTGATTTCAGGGTCATTGCTTTGAGCGATTTCTCCAAGAGCTGTACCAAATTTATCAAATAGCTCATAGTATCCACATTTGCCATCTGCAAAGCATTCCTTTTCAATGTCCCAGCCACATTTTTTCATCAGTACTTCAACAGCACGAGCGCTGAATAGCCATACACCGGTATCTAGGAAATAGTTGTACTTTGCTGAAAGCTTGTTGATTTCATCAACTGATGGCTTTTGCAAGAAGAAGGTTAGTGTCTGAGGATTGTCCACAGGACAGAAGATTACGCCATGATTGCGAGCTTCCTCTGGGGATGCAGCAATACCTGCGATAAGCACATCAACCTCAGGGAAGATAGGCATTGCATCAGGTGAAGTAACAAGAGTATCACCACAAGCCACAATCATGCGATATGATTCTGGTGCATGGCGTACAATGTGACGACAGCTGCTTTCCTGAAGATTGATCAGACGCTGGTCTGGGTGCTGTCCCTTCATTGATGGGAAAAGAGGCAAAGGAAGCATTAGCTTACTTTCTGCAGCGTATGCAGGAAGTCTGCGGCTTTGTCCGCTTCCGTGAATGATAAGCTTACGAGTGGTATTTAGCCAAGTCTTAAATGAAGCCTCTTCCTGGCGTGTTGCTTGCCATGCTTCAAAAAGAATATTTGCTGTACCGCCACCACTGCCGAGCTGTGAGCCAGGAGGGTCTGATGCAGCAAAAACAATATTTGCTCCAATATTTGAATAATCTTGGCTTACTGCTCCTGGTGGAACAGAAATAATAGTTTCAATTTTACCATTCATCGCTATCATCCTCATCATAGTCATCGCCAGAGCCCCATGGGTCACGCTCGTCATCAAAGAAATCGTCACGCTCGTCATCCATGTTATATTCATCATTTCCGTACATAGCTCTTCCGTGAGGAGAGAAATGCTCTGGGTCTTCGGAATAATCATCAAAGCCAGAGCCATATTGCTCAGGATTTGGACCTTCAGACAGACTGTCTATTGTTATTGGGTAAAAGGTTTTCTCGTCGTACTCAGGCTCATCGTCTGTTACTTCAATTTGGAAAATCCATTCATCGACATCGAGCTTGTAGACATAGAAGAAATCATAAGGGATATCTTTGCGAGCATACTTTCTTACGAGCATGTCCTCATAGACATCTGTATCAAATTCGTCATAATCAGTACCATCAAAATCCTCAGGAATATATTCGCGGTCGCAAAGATCATCCAGCTCCTCTGCGAAGAAGAAAGAGAACTTCATTTCATCATCAAAGCAAATAGAATCAAGAATTGCGATATGCAGATCGTAGAGATTTGCATTGCTTGTTACATCAATATAGCGAATGCATTTATCATCTAGCCATGGGCCTTCCATGCAAGTTACGCGCAGACGAATAACTTTTGGGTTTTCAGGCTTTGGAGGCTCAACCTTTACAGGTGCAGGAGCAGCTGCTTTTGGAGCAGCAGGCTTCTTAGTTGCAGCAGTCTTTGTAGCAGTCTTTTTAGCAGGAGCAGCTTTCTTTGTTGCTGTTTCAGCTTTTTTTGCTGGAGCTTTTTTCGTAGCAGTCTTCTTAGCTGTTGTTGCTTTAGATTCTTTTGTCTCTGTTTTTTTCATAATATCTAAGTTGATGAATTTGATAAAAATTAAATTGATTAAATTTTGAAGCCAGCATTTTGAAGCATTTCAATAGTGATATTGCTCTGGGTAGGTGCTTCTTCTTTTGCTTGCTGTGTTCCATATCGAGCAAGTACATCTGTTTCAAGATTAACCTTGTCACCAACGCGTTTCTCGCCAAGTGATGTATCTCTCAATGTTGTAGGAATAATGCAAACTTCAAATTCTATATTGCTGATAACCTTTGCCACTGTCAGGCTTATTCCGTTTATAGCAATAGAGCCTTTGTAAACAATTTGTTTCAGGATTTGCTCGCTGGCCTTGATGCGAATTGAAATATCGCGACCGGCTGGTGTAATGGCTGAGATTGTTCCAACGCCATCAACATGGCCTTGAACAATATGTCCGCCAAAGCGTGCATCAGCGCGCATTGCACGCTCAAGATTTACGCTTGCCCCATGCTTGAGTTTTGCCAAAGTTGTTACATCAAGTGTCTCCTTCAGCACATCTACTGAGAAGCCTGTGGCATCGTGTGCAACGAGTGTAAGACATACGCCATCAACAGCAATGCTTTCGCCTAGCTGATATGGGTCATTTGCCCAAGCCTCGCAATCAATGCGTATGCAGCTGCCGCCATTTTGTTGAGTGACGCCCTTAAAGCGACCTGTCTTTTGAATTAGTCCTGTAAACATAAAATTGAGTTTTGTTTCTAAATTAAATCGTTTGGTTTAAGAATCAACTTAACATCAGCACCTATTTGAGAGATGTTTGAAATTGAAAATCTAGGTGCTGTTGGTAAATCAAATGGATATGTGCCGAATGTATGCTTTTGAGTTGCTCCAAGAATTTTTGGAGCAATGTACATAATCAGCTCATCAACTAAGCCTCTGTTGAGAAGAGATGAAGCCAGCTCAGCACCACCTTCGCAAAGAATGTGTAAGAAACCTTGCTCACCAGCCTTCGCAAAAAGTGCATCTAGAGAAAGAGTAGGGTGCTGATTTGCAAAAGAAAATTCAGTAGGAAGAACCCATACAGTCGCCCCTGTCGCTTCAATTTGTTTGCGATGTTCCTCTGGGCAATGCTCACTGGTAGCATAAATCGTTAGCTTGGCAAGTCCATCGGTAAAGCATTTAGCAGATGAGGAGACTCTGCCACGAGAATCAAGAATAATGCGATATCCAGGCTGAGCAGAGCCATCCTCACCGTCACGAAGCAGAGATGGATTATCCTCGCATGCTGTATTGCAACCTACAAGAACAGCATCTGCCTTTGCACGAAGTGTGCGTACATCCTTACGAGCTTCCTCGCCAGTAATCCATTTTGATTGACCTGCGTGATCGGCAATAGCTCCATCAAGAGATTGTGCCATTTTCAAAGTGACGAATGGGCGCTTAGTTGTAATCCACTTAAAGAATGGGGCAAGCTGGGCTGTCGCTTCTTTTTCCAGGATGCCTGTGGTTACAGAAATGCCAGATGATTCAAGAATAGAAATTGCTTTTCCTGCATGCTTTGGATTTGGGTCAAGTGCAGCAATAACTACGCGAGCAACCTTTGCTCTGAGAATTGCTTCTGTGCATGGAGGAGTGCGCCCAAATGTAGAGCAGGGCTCTAATGTAACATAAAGTGTTGAGTCTGCATATTCTTCAATTGGAAGCTTTGAAAGTGCAGATGCTTCAGCATGAGGAGCTCCGGCAAATGCGTGAAAGCCCTCAGCGATAATTGAGCCATTTTTAACAATTACGCATCCTACAGGAGGATTTGGGCGAGTATGACCTAGCCCCTGAGCTGCTTGCTCAAGGGCTTTAGACATAAAAAATTCATCTGTTTGTTGTTGTTCGGTCATACAAAAATATGATTTGTTTCTAATCGATGTTGTTTATACTCATAGAGTATAACATAAAACCGGGAATAAAACAACACAACAAATCGCCTTTTTAATGACAGTTTACAATTTGTTATTTTTCTAAATAAACTAAAAAAATCTGTTGAATCTGCTATTGACTTTTTGGTACAATTTAACCCATTATTCATTTTGCACGAGTTAAGGCATCTCGTGTGAATCGCAGCATAAACGCCGGGTGGCGTCTAAAAGCTAGCAGTTATATTAATCAACCCCAAAAGCCTAAAATAAATAACATGCTCGTATCAAAAAAAGGCAGAGACTTGGCAAAGAGCCAAGAAATGAATGAACTTCTAAATGCAACACTACAGCAGGCAGAAGAAAATCGCATTATCAAGGGTATGATCCTTGAGGTTCGTCCAACTGAGGTTCTAATCGATGTTGGCGGTAAGTCAGAGGGTTCAGTACCAGCTAATGAGTTCGAAGATATTGCTTCTGTAAAGGTTGGTCAGGAAGTTGACGTACTAGTTCTTCAGGCAGAAAATGAAGATGGTATGGTTGTTCTCTCCAAGAAAATGGCAGACGAAAAGATTCGCTGGGAAGCTGTTCTAGAGCGCTACAGCGAGGGCTGCACAGTTAATGGTACTGTTAAGAGCAAGGTACGTGGTGGTCTACTAATCGATGTTGATGGTGTAGAGGCATTCCTACCAGGTTCACAGATTGATGTTTCTCCTGTACACAGCACAGATGAGTACCTTGGTCAGCAGTATGAGTTCAAACTAATTAAGATTTCAAATGATCGCCGTAACATCATCCTTTCACGTCGTGAATTGATTGAGGAGCGTCAGTCAGATAAGCGCCGTGAGCTATTGGCAACTCTAGAGGTTGGCCAGCGCCGCACAGGTAAGGTTAAGAATGTTACAGATTTCGGTGTGTTCGTTGACCTAGATGGTATTGACGGTCTTCTACACATCACTGACCTAACATGGGGTCGTGTAAAGCACCCAGCTGACATGGTTAAGGTTGGTCAGGAACTAAACGTAATCATCCTAGAAATCGATCGTGAGCGTGAGCGCATTTCACTTGGCTTGAAGCAGGCTCAGGCAAATCCATGGGATGATATTGAGGCTCGTTACCCAGTAAACAGCCGCCTACGTGGTAAGGTTGTAAATCTAGTTGCTTACGGTGCATTCGTTGAGCTAGAGGATGGTATTGAGGGTCTTGTACACGTTTCTGAGTTCTCTTGGACACGCCGCGTTGCTCGCGCATCTGACGTTCTAAACGTTGGTGACGAGGTTGACGTTGTTGTTCTAGGCGTAAACAAGGAGGATCAGAAGATCGCTCTTGGTATCCGCCAGACAGAGGAAAATCCATGGGATACAGTTCAGGATCGTTACCCAGTTGGCACACGCGTTAAGGGTAAGGTTCGCAACTTCACATCTTATGGTGCATTCATTCAGCTTGAGGATGGCATCGACGGCATGATTCACGTTTCAGACATGAGCTGGACACGTAAGATCAATCACCCAACTGAGCTTCTACAGAAGGGCCAGGAGGTTGAGGCTGTTGTTCTAGAGGTCGATTCTGACAATCAGCGCATCTCTCTAGGTTTGAAGCAGGCTTCTGAGGATCCATGGAGCAACATCACAGCTCGCTATGCTGTTGGTCAGATGGTAAAGGGCAAGGTTTCTAAGATCGCTTCCTTCGGCGCATTCGTTGAGCTAGAGGGTGGTGTTGATGGTCTTGTTCACATCTCTCAGATCAGCGATGATCATGTTGATCGCGTTAAGGATGCTCTAAAGGTTGGTCAAGAGGTTGAGGCTCGCATCGTTCGCATCGATCGTGATGAGCGTCGCATTGGCCTAAGCCTAAAGGCACAGGGCGGTGAGGATGAGGACTTTGAGATTCCAGCAGATTATGCTGCTGAGCAGGGTCTTCGTGCTGACCAGAACATCGTAGGTCTTGCTTCTGCATTTGATGAGGCATTCTCATCAACAGAAGAGTGGACTCCTGGTGAGAAGAAGTCTGAGGAATAATTTCCTATAAACTTCTGAAAGATATAAAAAACGGTGGTTTGTATTGTTACAAGCCGCCGTTTTTTTATTTTTTTAGCAATATTTTCTTTTTTTATATATTTAATATATACTTGAAAACATTATTTATTTTTTGCTAGAATTAAGCCGTTAAGGAGATAATAATGAGCACAATAAATATTAATAATAATCCTGTTATTTCAAATAGACATCAGAATCCACTTGCAGGAAATAACAGTGCACCAACAAAAAAAGAGAATTTTACTGCATTTGCTGTTCTAGCAATTGTTTCTACAGTTCTATTTCTAGCATTAGTATTTGTTCTTTGGTCAGAGTTTTCTTATATTAGTGCTGCATAATAAAGCTTGATATGACGGGAATATTGGGATGGGCTGGTGCTATTCTTTGGATGGCATCGGCTGCGCTATTTACATGGTATGCCATTGGAGTAGCACAACAAATTACTTATGTAACGCTCGCTGACGGTCGTAAGCAAGAGCGTCGTATCCCTTTAATTTTTCGTTTGTTACTTCCTTTAACGCCAAACGTTAAGGGATTAATGCTTAGCCCAAGATTTGAGAAGCTTAGGAAAAAGACAGATGGAATGATTGTGACAGCTGGCTTTGAAGGGCTTGTTGAAGGGTGGGAATTGCTTGCATTAAAGTTAGTTTTACCATTATGTCTTGGTCCTTTATGGTGCTTAATCCTTTATCAGGTATGTGGTGTAAGTGAGTTCCTTTCCAGATTGTTCCCTGCATTAACTCTCTTGGGCGTTGTGTTTTTCTACATTTATCCAGTAATGTGGTTGCGTTCAGCAGTGAAGCTAAGGCAGCATCAAATATTGCGTGCAATGCCATTTGTTCTTGATTTGCTCACACTTTCTGTAGAAGCAGGACTTGATTTTATGTCTGCAGTTCAGCGAGCAACAGAGCGCGAGAAACTTGATGCACTTAGTGAGGAACTATTGCGCATGGTGCGTGAGATACAGGTTGGAACAACACGTAAGAATGCACTTAAAGCAATGTCTGATCGTGTGGATTTACCAGATATGCGTGCTTTGGTTAATGCACTTGTTCAAGCGGATGAGCTAGGTGTGGCTGTAGGCTCAATTTTACGAATTCAGTCAGACCAAATACGTGTACGCCGTTTTGAGCGTGCAGAGAAATTAGCTAATGAAGCACCAACAAAGCTTCTTGGCCCTTTGATGGTTTTTATTTTCCCAGCGGTTTTCATCATATTGCTAGGTCCATTATTTTATAAGCTTGCAGCGCAAGTATAGAGTAAAGAATTTTAATTATACAAATAATCAAATTTAATAATGCGGGGCAAACCCTCGCTGAAAGGTAAGATAAAATGTCTGTTTTTAATGAAGAGTTGGCAGCAAAAGTAAGCGAGTGTGGTAATATTGCCGTAGTTGTTTTGGATGATCCTTCAAAGGCATTGGCATTGGCAGATGCATTGCTAGAGGGTGGTGTTAAAGTGATGGAGCTTACACTTCGTACACCTGCAGCACTTGAAGCAATTGCAGAGGTTGCAGCAAAGCGCCCTGAAATGATTGTTGGTGCAGGTACAGTGCTAACACTTGACCAGCTTGCAGCAGCAAAGGCTGCCGGTGCTGCATTTGCAGTTGCACCAGGCTTTAATCCACGCATTGTTTCTGCAGCAAAGGATATGGGTTTTAGCTTTGCTCCAGGTGTGATGACACCATCTGAGATTGAGGGTGCTGTTGAGCTAGGTTGCAAGCTATTAAAGTTCTTCCCTGCAGGTGCTATTGGTGGTCTAAAAGCAATTAAGACACTAGTTGCTCCATACAATCATCTTGGCTTGAAGTATATCCCTCTAGGTGGTTTGAATCCTGAAACAACAGAGGAATATTTGGCTAGCCCACTAATTGCAGCATGTGGTGGTTCATGGATTGCACCAAGTAAGCTAATCAATGCTGATGATTGGGCAACAATTAAGGCTAATGCTGCTTTGGCTACAGAGCTAGTTAAGAAAATCAGAGGCTAATTTATGATGGCTATTGAAAAGGAAGAGTCTGTAAAGCAGCTTATTGCTACAGCACTTAAAGAGGATGGCGCAGATTGCGATGTAACAACACTTTCTCTTGTTGACCCAGAGGCTATTGTTACAGCACATATTCTTACTCGCCATTCATGCAGAACTGCAGGTGTTACAATCGGTGAGGAGGTATTCCGTCAGGTAGACCCAACACTTAAGGTTGAGATCCTTATTCAGGATGGTTCTGATATAGAAGCAAATGATGTTTTAATGACAATTACAGGTAAAGCAGCTTCTATTCTTATTGCAGAGCGTACAGCTCTGAACTTTATGCAGCGTATGACAGGCGTGGCAACAGCTACAAGAACTTTTCTTAAAGCTGTTGAAGGAACTGATTGCAAAATTCTTGATACACGCAAGACTGTACCAGGCTTCCGCTTGATTGACAAGTACAGCGTGGCTGCTGGTGGTGGCACTAATCACCGTATGGGCTTAAATGATATGGTGCTTATCAAGGATAATCATCGTAAACTTTGGAAGGGTGGCGATCCAAATCGTCTTGACCAGGCAGTTGCTGCAGCAAGAGCCAAGTTCCCAGGTGTGCCAGTAGAGGTAGAGGTAGAAAGCTTTGAAGAGCTTGCCAGCGCATTGGCTGGAAATCCAGAATGGATTATGCTTGATAATATGTCTCCTGCAAAGATGAAGGAAGCAGTAGCAATCGTTAATGGCCGTTGCAAGCTAGAGGCATCAGGTGGTATTTCTATGGAAACAATCCACGCAGTTGCTGAGACAGGCGTTAATGCTATTTCTTTAGGTTGCTTGACACATTCTGTTAAGGCAGCAGACCTTTCTCTTGAAATTGTAGAAGGTTTATAGTCGAAATTTAATATATTTATTGCACCAAAATAGGTACAGTAGAGGGCAATATGGCGATTCTTGATAGAATCAACAATCCTGAGGATATAAAGAATTTATCTCTTAAAGAGCTTAAAGATTTGGCTCAGGAGTTGCGTGAATATATCATAACAACAGTAAGTAATACAGGAGGTCATTTGGCATCTAATTTAGGTGTCGTTGAGCTCACTCTTGCTATGCTTAGTTGTGTTACACCACCAAAGGATAAGGTGGTGTTTGATGTTTCACACCAAGCCTATGTCTACAAAATTTTGACTGGCCGCAAGGAACAATTCAAAACACTTCGCCAAACTGGTGGAATTTCTGGTTTTCAAAAGATAAGCGAGAGTCCATGCGATGCCTTTGGTTCAGGCCATGCGGGTAATGCAATTTCCGCCGCAATAGGATTGGCTACGGCGCGTGATGCTAAGGGCGAGGATGATGTTGTTGTCGCAGTTGTCGGTGATGGGGCAATTTGCAATGGAATCTCACTTGAAGCATTGAATAATGCAGCACAAAGCACAAAACGTTTGATTGTTGTTATGAATGATAACAATATGTCAATTTCAAAGAATGTAGGTGCTTTGAGTAAGGGTTTTGGCCGACTTATGGTTAGCCCAAGATATACGCGCTGGCGTTATCGTTTTGATCATCATTTACGTTGGTTTTCAAATGGTTATCATTGGGTAACAGCTCGTATCAAGAACTTGCTGTCAATGGGAGCAACGGTTCAAAAGCTTGGTTTTAGATATATTGGTCCAGTTGATGGACATAATATTCAGCAGTTACAATATGCATTTAAGGCAGCATTGGCTTCAAATGCTCCTGTATTTATTCAGGTCTCAACAATTAAGGGCTTTGGATATAAATATGCAGAGCAGAATCCATCTGCGTGGCATGGTCCGGCACCATTCGATATAAAAACTGGTTTGCCAAAGAAAAAGTCTAATGGGGAAGGCTGGTCTTCTGCATTTGGAAATGCAATTTTAGAGGCAGGTAAAAAGGATAAGCGAGTTGTAGCAACTACTTCTGGCATGACAGAAGGTACAGGTCTTACTAAATTTGCAGAGACTTTCCCTAAGAGATTTTTTGATGTTGGTATAAGTGAAGAGCATCAAATGATTTTTGCAGCGGGTATGGCTGCAAATGGTTTGCGCCCAGTTGTGGCAGTGTATTCAACATTTTTCCAGCGTGCAATAGACTGCTTTATTCACGATGTAGCATTACAGAAGCTGCCTGTTGTTGTTTGCTTGGATCGTGCAGGTGCTGTACCAGGAGATGGACCAACACATCATGGTGTATTTGATATCTCTTTAGTTCGCTCTATTCCAGGAATTGCAGTAATGCAGCCAAGAACCATAGCAGAGCTAAATCAAATGCTTTCAACAAGTTTAAATCTTCCTTATCCTGCAATTATTCGCTATCCACGAGGTACAGAACAACCTGCAATATTTGATGCAGATGTGGCAGTGTCTACTAATGACCAACCTGTGGCAATAGGTAAGGCTGAGCTACTTGCAAAGTATTGTACAGCAGGTGCTACAACAGCAAGCGTTGCAGTGTGGTCGCTAGGTAATATGGATACGCTAGCTAAGGAGGTTTGTGAGCTTCTTCGTTCAAAAGGAGTTTCTTCAGAGCTGGTAAATGCACGCTTTGTTAAGCCATTAGATGCATCGCTAATAGAAAAGCAATTAGCGAATGGAGTAAACACAATTATCACAATCGAGGATGGTGTTGCTTTAGGTGGCTTTGGTTCAGAGATTGAGGCATACCTTGGTGGCAGAGCAAGAACAATTCGCTGTGGTTGGGAAAATCCATTTATGCAACACGCCAGCAGCTTAAAAGATCTTTACGAGCGTGAAGGCTTGACAGCAGAGAAAATTGTTGCTCGCTTGGTTTGATGCTTGCCAGTTGCAGATAGGTAAAATTTATTTATTTTCTGCATATAATTAAGTTATTGAGTGTATTATAATTGTTGTAATAGCGACATCAATAACTAATTATTATAGCAAAATGCTAAAAAACTACTTAAATCCATCTATAAAAGTGTAATTTTGTTTGACTTTAATGCCAACAATTACTATCATATAAGTTAATTATATGTGAATAGGGTGTATTGTGCCCTGACGTCGCATTTAATTGTGAGCTATTTAATTTATTGGAGACTCATATTTATGAAAATTAAAGGTTTAAAATTGGCTGTTTTAGCCATTGCTGCTTGTTGCTGTGCAAATGCATTTTCTGCAGATTATTTTGATGCATTATTTAGTACAGTTAAGGTAACGGGTAAGGTTTGGATTCTTCGCCCAGGTGAAACTGAGCCAGTTCAGGCAAAAGAAAATTATCGTTATCCTTATGGTTCTAAGGTAGTTGTAGATGGAGTTGATAAGTCATTGCCAAAAGAGGTTGTGCAGGATAATTCTGTTATGGTTGTTTTTGGTAACGACTACCAAATCAAATTGGGAATGGATACAAAAATCTCAACAACCAAGTCTCAGGCAGAGGATGGTAATGCAAAGGTAAATGTTCTAATTGAGAAGGGTGCTGTTTCTACATTTATCACAGTTCCAACAACAAAGACAGGCGATGCAAAGGAAGATGCAAAGATAGATGCAAGATTGAATGCATTTGTGATTGAGACACCTCTTGCTGCAGCTTCATCTTTGGTTAACCGTAATGAGATTCGTGTTGGAACAGATTCAGCTGGTTTAGTAAAATCCAGATATAAGATTGAATCAGGCAATATCAACCTAGTTGGTCAGCAGTTCAGCATTTCTAAGACACGTAGAAAGACAGAGTTTAATATTTCTGGAGATGCAGAGTTTACAAGAATTGATGTTATTTCTGGTTATGCAACAATTCGTCTAGCACGTGGCGAAGATACACCTTATCAGAGCACATTTAAGCAAGGCTCTCTAATTAAGTTGTGGAGAATTTTCACTCAGATTCAGAAGAAGATGGCTGTTGCATGTATGATTACATTGCCAGATGGTAAGGCAGAGCGTTTTGAATATATCGAGAATCCTTCTGATATACTAAAGTCTCTTGAGGGTAAAGGTGCTACAACTATTGGCTCTGATGAAGTAATTGAATCAAAAGAAGAAAAAGTTGAAGATGATGGTGATTGGGAAGACGATGGTTCTGTAGATTTAACAGACAACTCTTCTGATGACACATCTTCTGAATCTACTTCAACAAGTAGCGACTCTTTTGATGATGATTTAGGTGGTGATTCTTCATTTAGTTGGGATGAGGACTTTGATTTCTAAGTCTTAATATTTTTATACAAAAGATTGTAATATAAAGCGAGGTAAATAATGAAAAAAATTTCAGTTGTATTCGGAGCAGTTGCATTAGTTTTTGCTTTGTCATTTAATTTGCTAGATGCTGCACCAAAAAAAGATACTAATGATGCAAAGAGTAATGTTGCAAAGTATGTTGCTCTATCAAATTTGATTACAAAGACAAATGAGGTTACTCCTGAGGTTGCTGTAGAGAAGGTTGTAACAAAGAAGCTTGCATCCGTTAAGTCTAAAGAAGAGAAGCAGAATGCTGTTTCTGAGTTGGTTGCAATGGTTCTTGCAACAACTGCAGATAAAAAAGCAGAGGAAGCTGCAAGCATGGCAAAGTCTATGACAACAGCTATTATGGCAACAACAGATGATTTGCGCGAGCAGATTAAATATGCTTGTGCAATTGTTGCAACAGTTCATGTTGTAGGTGCTGATAGTGCGGGAAACATCGATAATGGTATTCTTTCAGCTATTAAATCTGTAATGAATGATGATGTATTAAGATTTACAGATGATGCAGAAAAGGCTCCTGTCACAGCAATTGGCATCTATCAGGCACAATACTGCAAGGAGATTTACGACTCTGTTCGTGAAAAAGTTTTCGCTGACCTAGGTAAGGATGACACATCAATCCTCACTCCAGTAGCAACTACTACAACAACAACTTCTACAACAACTATTCCTTCTCCTACACCAGTTGGTCGTCGTTAATACGAATTTAGTGGATAAAAGATTTACGTCCTACTGGGTTTAATTTCCCTGGTAGGATGTCGTATTTAAGAGAAAATTTAAGAATAAGAAAAATTAAAATTAAGGTAAAACAATGTTTATTATAAAATTCAATAATATGATCCGTAACAAGTGGTTATGGGGTGCATTCGCAGTAATCGTAGCTGGCGCATTTATTATGTCAGATAGCATGCTATCTTCTAGTGCTTCTGGGGATAATGGTTATGGAAAGCTAAATGGTAAAGCTGTAGATCCACAGGAGTTCCTAACAGTTTCACGTATTGTTGAATTAAATCGCAATATGGGTCGTAATTTTGCTAGTTCAGATTGTTCTGCAACAAAGGAAGCATGGCTAATGCTAGCTGCATTAAGAACTGCTGATGAGCTAAAAATCACAGTTTCAGATGAAGAAGTTGCAGCAGCAATCATGAAAGACCCAACATTCAAAAATAAAGATGGTCAATTTGATAAGGCATACGCTCAGCTAATTATTCAAAATTATCTAAAGCTTTCATTACCTCAGTATGAGAATTATATTCGCATCATGATGAAGCTAGATTTTCTTCGTAGCTATGTTTTGTCTCAAACACCTGTAGTGCCTGCAAGCGAGATTAAAGTTGGTGTAGATGCAATGTCTGATGTATTTACATTCACTCCAGCAGTTCTTTCAAATACTGTAGTTGCAACAGAATTGAAGCTTACAGATGATGAACTAAAGGCATATTTCGAGACACATAAAGAAACTTATCGTAAGCCAGCACGTGTTTCTGTACGTCAGGTTTCGTTTGAAGCATCTAAGTTCCTAGATAAGTCTAAGGTTACAGAAGAGGAAATTCAGAGCTATTATGATGATAATTATAGCAAGTATCTTGTAAAAGGCGAAAATGGTGCAGAGGATACATATAAGCCACTTGAAGAGGTAAAAGAGCAGATTATTTCAGATATTGCTCGTGAGGCATCTCAAAGAGCTGCTTATGATGCTGCAGATATCTTCAATAATAAGCTAATCGAAGATAATGCTCTAACAATGGAAGCTCTTGCTGCAGTTGATGGCTATACAGTAGTAACAACAGCACTATTCTCAGCAGATGCTCCTGCTCCTGTAGTTATGAAGAATTCTCAAGAGTATGTAGATGCTGCATTTAATTTGGTTGATGGTGAAGATCATATGAATTATGCAGATGCTCCAATTTTTGCTGGTTCTCAAACATTTGTTATTGCATACAATTCTCATGAGCAGTCTGTAATCCCTGCTTTTGATGAGGTTCGTGCTCTAGTATTGCGTGATGCTCAAATTGAGAAGGCATTCAATACATATAATGAGAAGCTTTCTGAGCTTGCAAAAGCTGTTGATTCAATTTCTGCATCTCAAAAGACATTTGAAGATGTTGCAAAGGAATTTAACCTAGCAGTTGGCACAAATATCACTGCTTCTGTTCGTAATATCGTTATTAGCGGTACAGAGGAAGAGAAGCTAATGATTACTTCTGTAAGTAAGTTAGAGAAGGGCGTTGTTTCTAAGCCAATCGCACTTCCTAATGATACTGCTGTGATTTTGAAGGTTATCGATAGAACACCTGTTTCAGAGGAAGAAAAGAAGAGTATCGAGCCAATGGTACGCTTGAATCTACAGAGCGAAATTGCTCCTCGCGTTTGGACAAACTGGTTAGAGGAAAATCTTGCTTCTATGGATTTCCAGACAACCATGTCCCTAGAGGATACAGCAGAAGCTGCTGAATAATATAAAATAATTTTAATAGAGGCGTGGTTGTTCAATCACGCCTCTTTTTATTTTCTATCGTTAATTATGAATATCGTTTTAATAAACCCAGAAATACCACATAACACAGGTGCGATTGGCCGCGTGTGCGTGGGACTTGATTGGAATTTACATTTGATTCGTCCTCTTGGATTTCATCTCGATGAGAAGCAGGTCGCACGAGCAGGTCTTGATTATTGGCAGCATTTGAAGCTTACTGTGCATGATTCTTGGGAGGATTTTCTTGATTCAGAAAAACCAGAGGAACTTTTCTTCCTTAGCACACATGGTGAAAAATCCTTGTATGAATGCAAGTTTACTGAAAAATCATATCTTCTTTTTGGCAGTGAAGGTCATGGTTTACCAAAGCCTTTTTATGAACTATACAAGGATAAATTGTTTAAGATACCTATGCCAGGAGAGCATGCCCGCAGTATAAATCTTGCTAATGCTGTTGCGATTACTGCCTACGAAGCATATAGACAATGTATTTCAAAATAGTTTTTATTGGTATTGCCTAAACTTATTCTTAATAAAATGTCAGATTTACTCAAAAAAGCCCAAGAAAAGCCTCAAAATCTCTCACTTGTTGAGTTAGAGCAGCTGTTAGCTCTTTCGACAAAGGAAGAGCTGGATTTACTTTTTAAGGCTGCATATAGTTTAAAAGAACGCTATATAGGCAGACGTGTAAGTCTTCGTGGACTAATTGAGTGGAGTAATATTTGTAATAAGAATTGCTTTTATTGTGGAATTCGTGCCGGAAATAAGAAAATCAATCGCTTCCGCCTTACAAAAGAAGAGATTTTAGCTACTGCTGATTTTGTGCATTCTGCAGGTTATGGTTCTCTTGTTATTCAAGGTGGCGAATTAGAAAGCCAAGCAAATACAGAGTTTGTGGCAGATGTGCTTCGAGAAATTAAATCTCGTTGGGGCGATGAGCTAGGTGTTACACTTTCTCTTGGTGAGCAAACAGAAGACGTTTATAAATTGTGGCGCGAGGCAGGAGCCCATCGTTATCTGCTTCGAATAGAATCAAGTGATTCTGTGCTTTATAAAAGCCTGCATCCTCATGGTCATTCATTTGAGCGTAGGGTAGAGTGTTTACACACATTAAAGCGCTTAGGATATCAGCTTGGAACTGGAGTAATGATTGGATTGCCAAATCAATCTCTAGCTCATTTAGCTCGTGATATTGAATTTTTTGCCAAAGTAGATGCGGATATGATTGGTATGGGTCCTTATATTCCACATCAAGATACTCCATTAGGGCAAAATATGTCTGTTACTCCTGAATATATGCAGCAGCAATTACTTCTGGGCTTAAAGATGATTGCTGTCACGCGATTGTATTTACATGATGTAAATATTGCATCTACGACAGCTCTTCAAGCTCTTGCCCCAGATGGACGTGAGCGAGGCCTATTGGCAGGTGCTAATGTTATAATGCCTAATGCAACTGCTGTTGGCTATCGTGCAGGATATCAGTTATATGCTAATAAGCCTAATTTGGATGAAAATGCTGAGTCAACTATGGCTGCTCTTGAAGCTTCTGTAAAAAGCATTGGAGAGACCCTTCGCCTTAACGAGTTAGGCGATTCTCCTCATGCAAAGTCAACACATCAGTAATTAACCAGAGAATATTTGCTCGGTAAATTCATCAATGCGATTCTCTATTTCAGTAATTAGAGAAAGAGAAAGCAAATCATTTGCATAATCTTCGCATTGCTTAATTGTAAAACGTGAGATTAATTCTCGTGCTCTGTTGATTTGGATAGCCTCGATACTGAATGTTCTTAGACCAATACCAATAAAGAAAGGTATGTAACGAGGATCACGGCCCATTTCTCCACATACAGATACATTTACGCCCTTACGAGCAGCAACATCTGCAATTGTCTTTAGAGATCTCAATATAGCAGGGTGGTGTGGAAGATAGTATGAAGCAACGCTATCGTTTGTTCTATCAACACCTAAAGTATATTGAATTAAATCATTTGTACCAATAGAGAAGAAATCAGATTCCTCTGCAATAGTATCAAGAACTGCCAAAATTGCAGGGATTTCAACCATTGTACCGATGTTTGGTATGATAAGCTCTTTATCGCCTAATTCTGCTTGGATACTATCTAAGCAACCCCAAAGACGCTCTTTAGCAGCAACAATCTCTTCTACTGAAGATATCATAGGGAACATAATAGATGCATTTTTGCAGTTTGTATATTGGATTGCACGAATAATAGCGCGTAGCTGCTGATCCATTATGTTTGTATAGCGAAGGGTGAAACGCATAGAACGCAAACCCATAGCAGGGTTTTCTTCCTTTGTTTTATAAAGATAAGGAAGAACTTTGTCACCACCAGCATCGAGAGTTCTAAATGTAACAGGTTTACCATTAGCCTCTTGAATTAGGCGTGTGTAAATATTTAGCTGCTCTGCCTCAGTAGGCAATGCTTGACGCATGATAAATGGAAATTCTGTTCTATAAAGACCAATACCATCAAAGTTCGCTTTGCGAGCATTTTCAACATCTGCAATCAAGTTGATGTTTGCCATCAGCATAATGCGCTCGCCATCAAGAGTAAATGTCTCGGTTGTAGATGGTGTCTGTGAAATTACAGAATTAGGTGTGTCAAATTTTTGAGCTTGGCTACGGAGTTCAAAATTATATTTGCGCTCATCCGTAGGATTTACATAAAGATAATCGTTTGCACAATCAATAATAATCTGATTACCAGCAGGGATACGTAATAAATCTAGCTCTTTAACAATAATTGTTGGGATATCTAAAGAACGCACCAATAGAGAAACATGAGCAGTTGCTCCACCAGCAATTAGTGCAATGCCTTTTACATTGCCTTGTGCGATTCTAAGAATGTCTGAAGGAAGTAATGTATCAGCAATAATGATGTGTGGGCGAGTAAGAATGCTATACTCTGGAGATTGCTCAGAAACTGCCTCAAGAAGTTGAAGAGTTAAATCTTCAACATCACGTGCTTTTTCCTGCATATATTCATCATCGCTAGCTTCAAAAATCTGAATAAACTCATTGCCCACATTTATAATAGCTTGTGGAACAGATAAACCTTTTTCTGCAACGAGTGATTTAATCTTACCAAGGAAGTTGTCATCGCGCATAATCATTGCGCTAGATTCAAAAATAAGAGAAGCTGCCTCTGGAAGTCGCTCATTTAATGCTTGGGTAGATTCTTTTAACTTCTTTTCTACTAGCTCGATTGCTTCATCTATAGAGCGATAACACTTTTCTGGAATATCTTGATTAGATGGAAGTCGAGAATATTTACGTGCAAATATGTGAGCAGCACCCATTCCCCAACCATGTGATACAGAAGAACCTCTATATGAAATTTCTCCTGTAATTTCAAGAGGGCGCATGCCTTTTTCCTGATCGCGCTTTGCAGATTCAATAGAAATAAGAGCACTGGCATTTTGAATTGCAGAAACTACATCATTGATATTCTCACGAATAGCACTGATTTCTTCCGCAAGGAAAGGCTCTCCTGTAGGGCGTAGTAGTAGAATTGCTCCTACACGTTCTTTACCTTGCAATAAAGGTACTGCAAGGTATGTCTGTGTGTCTTCATCAGGGAAATTGTGATGACGTATATATCCACGCATTGAGGACGCACTTTCTGTGTAGATAGTGCGTCGCTCTGCGAGAGATCTTCCGATAATTCCTTCACCAATCTTTAATATGATGCGAGCTTTAGGAAACATTGGGAAGCCACAGGCTGCCTTTTGTGTAAACTCGCGTGTTACATTATCATAGATAAAGATTGAACCTTTTACAGCATTGTATGTATTGACAAAATAATCTAACACATTTTGCAAAAATTCCTGAGTACCATTGCTTTGGGAAATAATTTCCTGAAGCAATGGCTGGGAATTCTTTTGTTTTGTCAAATTAAAGTCAAACATATTGAATTTAGGCTTTATTTAGATTTTTAGCCACATTAAATTGCTTTTTAGCGGCCGTTTGCCTTGCGATAGCGCTCGATAAGTAGGTTTGTTGATGAGTCGTGAGCAAGAGGTGAGTCTGAAGATAGCTCAGGAGCAATCTTTGCTGCGAGTAGCTTACCTAGCTGTACACCCCACTGATCGAAGGAATAGATATTCCATAGAATGCCTTGAGTGAATACCTTGTGCTCGTATAGAGCAACTAGAGCACCAAATGTCTCAGGTGTTAGCTCATCAGCAAGAATTGTAGAAGTTGGACGATTACCGTCAAATACCTTGTGAGGAACTAACTCTTCGCTTGCACCCTCAGCGCGTACCTCATCTGCTGTCTTACCAAAAGCAAGAGCTTCTGTCTGAGCAAAGAAGTTAGCCATCAAATTATCATGATGAGGAGGGATTGCATTGTGTGAGCGACAGAAACCAATGAAATCTGCTGGGATTAGCTTTGTTCCCTGGTGGATTAGCTGATAGAATGCATGCTGACCATTTGTACCAGGCTCACCCCAGATGATTGGACCTGTCTGGTATGTTACGCGATTGCCCTGCTTATCAACATACTTACCATTGCTCTCCATATCTAGCTGCTGTAAATATGCTGGGAAGCGTGCTAGATACTGATCGTATGGAAGAACTGCCTGGCTCTCTGCATTGTGGATGTTATTGTAAACGATACCGATTAGAGCCATGATTACTGGTAGGTTCTTCTCAAATGGAGCTTCAGCAAAGTGCTTGTCCATTGCATGGTAACCATCTAGCATGCGATAGAAGTTCTCTGGACCAATTGAAAGCATTAGAGGAAGACCAATTGCAGAAGGAAGAGAGTAGCGGCCGCCAACCCAGTTCCAGAAGCCAAACATATTAGCTGTGTCGATACCAAACTTTGACACCTCTTCTGCATTTGTTGAAACAGCAACAAAGTGCTTAGCAACAGCTTCCTCTGCCTTTAGAGCATCAAGTAGCCATGCACGTGCTGTGCGAGCATTAGTCATTGTCTCAAGTGTTGTAAATGTCTTTGAAGCAACGATGAATAGAGTTTCCTCTGCATCTTTACCCTGAACTGCCTCTGCAAAGTGAGTTGCGTCAATGTTTGATACAAACTCAAATACTAGGTCACGCTGTGCATATGGCTTTAGAGCCATTGTTGCCATAGCTGGGCCAAGATCAGAACCACCGATACCGATGTTGATGATGTTCTTAATCTTCTTGCCAGTATAACCCTTCCACTCACCAGAGCGTACGCGCTCAGCAAAAGCAGCCATTTTCTCTAGCACCTCATTAACATCTGGCATTACATCCTTGCCATCAACGTAGATTGGTGTATTAGAGCGATTTCTTAGAGCGATATGTAGTACTGGGCGACCTTCTGTAACGTTAATCTTTTCGCCTGAGTACATTGCCTTGATTGCTTCATCAAGCTTGCATGCGCGAGCCATTGCAAATAGCTCTTGCATCATTTTGCGTGAAACTAGGTTCTTTGAATAGTCAAGTGTTAGGCCAGCACCATCAACTGTCATATCCTGAGCACGTGCTGCATCCTCTGCAAATAGCTGACGTAGGTGTTTGCTCTTAAGTGCTTCTGCCTCTGCGCAGACATTCTTCCATTCTGTTAAATTCTGAAACATGGTCGTTAACCTTTCGTAGTCCTATATACTAATTAAAAATATGTGTCTTTCAGTATATTTCAGGACTAGTTTTGTTTATCTGTTTTTGTTAATTTTTTTTATTTTTAAAAAAGGACGCGTATTTAATCATTTTTCTGCCTAAAAAGCAAGTTAAAACTTTGCTAAAAATGGATTTAGGCAGAAATAATGATTTTTTTATCGATTTTTGGCTTACATAGCATCAGCAAGTGCTTGACCAAACTCGCTGCACTTTAGTTCTGTAGCACCTTCCATTAGGCGAGCAAAGTCATATGTAACCTTCTTTTCAGAGATTACCTTATCCATTGCCTTGATAATTAAATCAGCTGCCTCTGTCCAACCCATGTAGCGAAGCATCATTTCGCCAGATAGAATTAGTGAGCCTGGATTTACCTTGTCAAGATTTGCATACTTAGGAGCAGTGCCGTGTGTTGCCTCAAATACAGCTGTACCTGTTGTGTAGTTGATATTTCCGCCTGGAGCAATACCAATACCACCTACGCAAGCTGCTAGAGCATCTGATGCATAGTCGCCGTTTAGATTTAGTGTAGCAATTACGCTATACTCAGCTGGGCGTGTTAGAATCTGCTGTAGGAATGCATCGCAGATGCAATCCTTGATAACAATCTCTTTGCCTGTCTTTGGATTCTTGAAGCTGCACCATGGGCCATCACCGATAAGCTCTGCACCAAATTCCTCACGAGCCAAAGCATAGCCCCAATCACGGAAGCCACCCTCTGTGAATTTCATGATGTTGCCCTTGTGAACTAGTGTTACATTTGGCTTGTCATTATCAATAGCATAGTTAATTGCTGCACGGATTAAACGCTCAGAACCTTCCTTAGAAACTGGCTTAATACCAATTGATGATGTCTCAGGGAAGCGAATCTTCTTTACGCCCATTTCCTTCTGTAGGAAGTCAATTACCTTTTGTGCATTCTCTGTGCCTTGCATCCACTCAATACCAGCATAGATATCTTCTGTGTTCTCGCGGAAGATAACCATATCTGTCAGCTCTGGGTGCTTAACAGGAGAAGGAACGCCTTGGAACCAGCGTACAGGACGTAGGCAAACATATAGGTCTAGCTCCTGACGTAATGCTACGTTTAGTGAGCGAATACCACCACCAACTGGTGTTGTTAGAGGACCTTTGATACCAACAAGATACTTGCGGAATGCCTCAAGTGTCTCAGGTGGAAGCCAAATGTCTTTGCCAGCAATCTTGTTAGCCTTCTCACCAGCATAAACCTCAAGCCAATCAATCTTGCGCTTGCCGCCATATGCCTTCTCTACAGCTGTGTTCCAAACAAGCATTGCTGCCTTTGTGATATCTGCACCAATTCCGTCACCCTCAATAAATGGGATTGTTGGATTATCTGGTACATTCAATTTACCGTTAGAAATTGTAATTTGCATTGAAAAACCTTTTGTTTGTGTATATTTTTTATCTGCCAAAGCAAGAACTATGGCGTATTGTCTTATCAATGTGATGCCTTAACATCTTAAGGCACCACAATCATGTAAGTGAGATTATAGATCGTTTGCAACAACCTTCTCAAACTCATCAGTAATTTCTTTGCTTGGAGCCTTTGTTACCAAGCTGACAACAATAATTGTGATGAGAGAAAGAACGAAACCAGGAACAATCTCGTAAAGCTTGAAGATTGCAACCTCTGGGAAGTTTGCTGCAAGAACGAACTTCCAGATAATTGCTGTTGCTGCACCAACAACCATACCAGCAGCTGCACCGAAGATGTTTGTCTTCTTCCAGAATAGAGCTAGTAGAACAAGTGGACCAAATGAAGAACCAAAGCCAGCCCATGCAAATGAAACAAGTGCCATAACCTGCTTCAAGAAATTGCTCTCTTGATCAGAAGCAGCAATAATTGCAGCAATAATTGCGATAATAGCTACAGAAATACGGCTAACAATTACAAGCTCCTTGTTGCTTGCATTCTTGCGGATGAACTTCTTGTAGATATCGTTTGAGAATGCAGATGCAGAAACAAGTAGCTGAGAGTCTGCTGTACTCATGATAGCTGCCAAGATTGCTGACATCATGATACCAATGAAAACAGGGTGGAAGAGCTGCTTAATCATAAGCATGAAAATCTTCTCTGCATCATCAACATTTACGCCATGCTGAGCAGCAAAAATGTGACCCAATACACCAATTGCGCAAGCTGCACCTAAAGAAATAATTACCCATGTCATAGCAATACGACGAGATTCTGTAATAGCACGTGGGCTATTGATTGCCATAAAGCGAACTAGGATGTGTGGCATACCAAAGTAACCAAGACCCCAAGCAAGGCTTGAACAAATGCTAATTACTGAAACAGCATTTCCGCTCTTTGCTTCTGTGAACATATTTAGATAATATGCATTTGATGTGTTAAGGCTATTGATTGAATCAGCCCAGCCACCAGCCTGATAAACAATTAGGGATGGAACAATAACGATTGCGAAGAACATTAGAGCACCCTGAATTACGTCTGTCCAGCAAACAGCCATAAATCCACCCATTAGTGTATAAGCAACGATAACGATTACACCAATAATCAAAGCTGTCATTGGTGAGATACCAAATGTAGATGTAAATAGCTTTGTGCAAGCAACGAAGCCAGATACTGTGTAAAATAGGAAGAAAATCAAGATGATTAAAGCAGAAACGCCACCTAGTACACCTGTCTTATCCTTAAAACGATTTGAGAAAAACTCAGGAATTGTAACTGAGTCATTGCAAGCATGTGAGTATGAACGTAGGCGCTTAGCAACAATCTTCCAGTTTAAGTATGTACCGATTACCAGACCAATGCCAATCCAAGATTCGCTAAGACCAGATACATAGATAGCACCAGGAAGACCCATTAGCAGCCATCCACTCATATCGGATGCTTGTGCTGATAGAGCAACTACCCACTTGTTCATCTTACGATTTCCAAGATAGTAATCACCAAGAGTTGTTGATTTGTTGCTGAATAGGAATCCAATTCCTAGCATGATTAGTAGATAAATGGCAAATGCGCCAATAATATAGTACTGCATTTTTATTCTTTCTCTATTTAGTTTGTAGTTTCAATTTGTTAAAAAAAACGATTGCATAACTATACCATATAAATATAGGGTATGCAAGGGTTGATTGTTGAATAGGGGTAATTTTCGGATAAATGCTTTGTGTTTGTTTTGTGCTTTGTGAGAGATTTTGAATGTTGTTCTAAATGTCTATTTTGTTATTCAAAGATTTCCCAGAATCGTCAAGGAAATTGCTAATATTTGTTTGGTATTGCAATTTTTAAGTGATTTTGGTATATTTATGCCAGTTTTTAGCTGATAAAACTAATTTTTTTAACAAATTCCCCCCTTTTTTTATTCTTTAAGGTCTTTTATGATCAAAATCGCTGTAACCGGCGGAATAGCTTGTGGCAAAAGCCTTTTCGGTGAGCTGTTAGCAAAGAATGATAAGGTTGAAATTTTTGATGCTGATAATATTGTTCGTGAAATGCACGAACCAAATATGCAGGGAGCAAAATTAATTGCCGCTACTTTTGGTAATGAATATCTCCTGCCTAATGGAGCAACAAATAAAACCGCTTTAGCCGAACTTGTATTTAATGATGCAAATGCTAGAGAAAAATTAAATTCTTTATTCCACCCAATAGTTCGTCAGGAACTTGTAACAAAACAAAATCTAAATCCGTCAAAACCAATTAAAGTCGCTCTAATTCCTCTTTTGTTTGAAAGTGAGTGGGAAGGCGATTGGGATTTGACTGTTTGCGTTACTGCATCTGACGCTGAACAGCTAAAAAGATTGTTAACGCGCGGCCACACATTAGAGCATGCAAAGCAACGCATTGCATCGCAAATGCTTAATGCAGATAAAGAGGCGCGTGCTGATATTATTATTCGTAATGATGGATCAATAGAACAGCTCAAGGAAGCTGCTGATGCATTACTACGTTATGTTATGGAGAAAATATAATTATGACAGATGATCTAGAGTTATCATCGGTAGCCGCAGATGCTGTGGCAGAAGAACAGCCAAAGAAGAAGCGCGCGGGTCGCCCACGTAAGGTTGTTGAGAAGCCAACAGAAGAGGCTGCTCCTTCATCAAATCCAGCTGGTTTTGCATCACCACTTGTGATGCCTCCACCTCAAGTAGTGGTTCCTCCTGCACCAGTATCTGCCCCTGCACCAACCCCAGTTGCAGCCCCTGCACCAGAACCAAAGCATGAGCCAGCCCCTGCACCAGTTGCCGAGCCACAAGCTCCTGCTCCAATAGTGGCTCCTCAGCCACTGGTTGCTCACGAGCAAGCTCCTGTTATGGATAACCAGAATAATCGCAATAATCAGCAGGATAACCATAATAACCAAAATCGTAACTGGAATAATAATAATCGTAACCAGCAGAGATTTAATAATAACAACAATAATAACAATAATCAGCAGCAGCGCAATAATGGCCAGCAGCAGGATAATCAAAATAGAAGATTGTCTCGCCGTGAGCAACATCGCCTACGCCAGCAGCAGCGTCAGCTACAACGCCAACAGCAGCGTCAACAACAGCAGCAGCAAAATCAAATGGGTGCTCAGGAAAATCCAACTGTTGATCCTGCAAATCCGCCACCACCTCCAGTAAATGTCAGAGATTATCAAATTCAAACAGTAGAAGCTCTGACAGCACTTGCTGAGCTTAAGGGCATTACAAATGAACTGACTTCTCTTTGGAAGCATGATATTATCTTTGCATTGCTTCGAGAGCAAGCACGCTGCGGTGGTACTGTTTATGCAGAGGGTGTCCTGGAAATTGTTCAGGATGGAAGCGGATACCTACGCAATGAATTTAATAGCTTTAAGACTTGCCCAGAGGATGCATTTGTTCCTCAGCAGACTATCAAAAAGTATGCACTTCGCGCCGGTGATATTGTATATGGTGCCACAAAGACTCAGCTTAAGGCAGAGTCAAAAGAAAAGCAGCGCTTCTCTCTGACTACAGTTGAGCGCGTAAATGGATTGGAGCCAGAGGTAGCACGCCGCATTCCTGCATTTGATTCTCTTGTTCCAACATTCCCAACTCGCCGTATCAATCTTGTGACAACCTCAAAGAATATTGAGATGCGAATTGCTAATTTTGTTACACCTCTTGGCTTTGGTCAGCGCGGTCTGATTGTGGCTCCTCCTCGTACTGGTAAAACAGTGCTTATGCAGATGATGGCAAATGCAATTTGCGAAAATCACCCTAATGCAAAGCTAATCATTCTTTTGATTGATGAGCGCCCTGAAGAGGTGACAGATATGAAGGAGCATACAAGAATGCATAAAAATGCTGTTGTATATTCTTCTACCTTTGATGAGCCACCTGAGTATCATGTTCAAGTAACAAATGTAGTTGGTGAGCGCGCACGCCGCATGGTAGAGCAGGGTGAGGATGTTATTATCCTACTTGATTCTATTACACGTCTTGCACGTGCATTTAATACAGTGCAGCCACACAGTGGAAAGATTCTTACAGGTGGTGTAGATGCTAATGCATTGCAAAAGCCAAAGCGCTTCTTTGGTGCCGCTCGTAATATCAATGGCGGAGGCTCTCTAACTATTATTGCTACAGCTCTTGTAGAAACAGGCAGCAAGATGGACGAGGTTATCTTCGAGGAATTCAAGGGTACTGGTAACATGGAAATCGTTCTTGATAGAGATATTGCAGATAAGCGCGTATATCCAGCTATCAATGTAATGAAGTCAGGTACTCGTAAAGAGGATATTCTTGTATCTAACAGAGAGCTTGAAAAGTCTTGGGAGCTACGCAAGTTTATTGCAAAGCTGGACCCAGCTGATGCAATGAGTGGCGTAATTCATTTGATGAAGGCAACTGATTCTAATGATGACTTTATTGCAAGACTAAGTAATACGCTTAATACAATTACTAAGAAGGATATCCTGCTCTAAGCTTGAGCTATCCAGTAAAACAATTTAATCTAAATTAAATAGGAGAAAATTTATGCCAAAGGCTTGTGAATTATCAAAGGGTGATATTGTATCAATCGATGGAACACCTTGCTCACTTGAAGAACTAAAGGTTTCTACACCAAGTGCACGTGGTGCAGCCAGCGTTTATCATTTACGCTTCCGTAATCTTGTAACAAAAGCAAAGCTAGATCACAATGTTAAGGGTGAAGAAATGTATGGCGAAATTGATTTTGAAAAGCGCCAGGTTCAATACCTTTACAAGGAGCAGGATGAGTTCGTATTTATGGACTCAGAGGATTATAGCCAATTCTCTCTTTTGGAAATAGATATCGCAGATCAGATTCCTTTCCTAAAGGAGGAAATGGAAGAGATTACAGCACTTATGTCAGATGGCAAGGTACTAGCTATTGAGCTTCCTCCATCTGTAGAGCTACGCGTTGTAACTTGCGATCCTTCAATGCGTGCAGCAAGTGCTACAGCTCGTACAAAGAATGCAACTCTTGAAACAGGACTTGAGCTTCAGGTCCCTGATTATTTGGAGGCTGACGAAATTATCCGCGTTGATACACGTACTGGTAAGTACATGTCTCGCGCTTAATTCTAAACTCAAGAATTGAAAGGCAAGTGTGACGGCTATAAATGTGGTGCCGTTTACACTTGCCATTTCTTTGTAATCCTTGTTTCTTATGAACGAAAAACTGAAGGAAAAGCTCCGCCACTTGCCAGATAAGCCAGGCTGTTACATCTATAGAGATCGTAACGGCATGATTATCTATGTGGGAAAGGCTGTTTCATTGCGCCGCCGTGTGCAGAGCTATTTTCGTTCATCAACATTAGCGAAAGCACCTCCAAAGTTACGCAGTCTCATTCATAGTATTGATGATTTAGAAACAATTGTTGTTCGTAATGAGGCAGAGGCACTGCTCACAGAAGGTAAGCTGATTAAAGACTATAAGCCACGCTATAATGTCTTGATGCGTGACGATAAACGCTATCTTGCACTTTGTGCAGAAACAAAGCTTTCCTGCCCGCGTTTCAGTGAGCGCCGCATCATCCGTCAGGATGGTAATGAATACTTTGGTCCATTCCCTTCATCTATCGTAGTTCATCAGGTGAAGGATTTTTTAGAAAAGCATTTTGGTATAAGAAAATGTAAGGATGTATGCCCGAATGAAGCCACACATAAGCATTGCCTTAATGATACAATTGCTTTTTGCTCAGCTCCATGCATAAATAAAATTTCACTAGAGGAATATCGTGCTCGCTTTGAGGCCGCATGCGAATTTTTACGAAAGGGCGACCCAGCAGTTCTCACTCAGCTTCAAGAGAGTATGGAGGCAGCTGCAGAAGCATGTGATTTTGAGCGAGCAGCTGTCTTGCGCGATACATTATTTGCCTTACGCGATATGGTTAAGCTACGTGCTCGCGAGGTAAGTACACCTGCCTTGAAGCGTGATAATGCACTCGAAGGTTGTGCACGCTTACAAGAGGTGCTTCACTTGCCGACCCTGCCACATGTAATTGAGGGCTTTGATATTTCTCACATCAGCGGAACATTGACAGTTGCATCTATGGTAGTTTCTGTTGATGGCCGCCCAGCATCAAATCGTTATCGTCGTTTTCGTATCAAGACAGTTGAGGGAATTGATGATCCACGCAGTATGGCAGAGGTTATTCATAGACGTTATAGCAGATGTTTAGAGGAAAATCTTCCATTGCCAGATTTGATTATGGTTGATGGTGGTATTACCCAGCTGCGAGCATCAAGAGAGGTTCTTGCAGAGCTTGGGCTAGGTCACATTCCTACTGTTGGTCCTGCAGAACGCTTTGAGGAGCTTGTTCTTGATAATGAGTATGGTGATGTATTGCAGCTGTCAAAGACATCACCTGAGCTTCAAGTGTTAATTCGCTTACGTGATGAAGCTCATCGCTTTGCCATTACATATAACCGAGATTTACGATTAAAGAAGATTAGAGAATCGGTGCTAGATGAGATTCCTGGAGTCGGAGAAACTCGTAAGCTTCAGCTGCTTAAGCATTTTGGTTCTGTTAAGCGCATAGCAGAGTCAACAGAGGCAGAGCTTGCATCTGTGGTTGGTCCAGTACTTGCAAAGACAATCTCTGATTATCTTGGAAATTCCTAGATTTTGCCATTCTAGGATCAAAATTGCATCGCGATTTTATTTGCCGAGGGCAAGTAGAACAATTCCTGCCAGCACAATAAGCAATGCGAGGAATTTTTTCGCGACATTCTTATCGCGAAAAATCATTGCACCTGCAAGAAATGTTATTACGCAACTACAGCGACGTAATAATGAAATCATAGAAATTTGAGCGTCTGGCAAGCTTACTGCTTGAAAATAAACTAAATCAGAAACAATCAGTAGTACACCAGTAACAGGTATTGTCCAACGCCATTCAAAATGTGTGTCAACCTTTGCTATCCGGTTAATAATTAACCATGCAATAAAGTATATTAGAACTAAGCAATATGAAAAATACAATTGCACGCGAATAGGTGATAGATTAAGTTGATTCAATAAATATTTATCATAGATTGCTGCAGCAGAGCCTAAAATTGTGCCAGCAACAATAAGCAACATAGATTTATTCTTAAAAGAAAAACCCTCTAGTTGTCCTATAACAGATAATGCATAGTAGCCAACAAATATAACGGCCATTCCTATGCCAGAAATCAGAGAAGGAATCTCTCCATAAATAAATATTGCTGCAATAAATGTCCATAATGGGGCAGTGGATCGAATTGGGGCTGCTAATGAGATTGGAAGCTTACGCATTGCTGTGTATACACATCCCCAGCTGCCTCCAACAATACATGCCTTCAAGAAGACTAGTAAAAATTCTTTTGATGAGCAGGAGAGAGCACTGATAAAGTTGCCAGTGATTAGTGTGTAAAATGTAAATGCAATTGCTCCGGCAATTGAGGCGAGTAGTAGCACACAAATTGCTGAGTTGTTACGTACAGCATGTTTTCGTGTAATATCGTAAATACCTAAAAAGATAGCAGAAAATAAAACTAAAATTAACCAGTTGCTCATATGTTCACCAAATTATTTGTAAAATGAGGCAATATAATACAAAAAAATCTAATTAAAATATACAAAAAAACGGTACACGAATAAGGGTACACAAATGAGGGTGGGATTTTTCAAGAACACGAATTTTCACGAATTTGCACGAATTGGTGAGTGTGATGGCTATCGCTGAATTAGTGAATAGATAATAGTGAATAACGAATAGATGAGGTAATAGATAATAGTGAATAATGAATAGATAAGGTAAAATTATTTAAAGTGTGTGCTTAACTGGGGTGCAGTACGTCCTCGTGCTGCACATATTTCACGTACGCGTGGTGTAGAATAAATTTAACTTTTAGGACGATTAGACGGTTAGACGATTGAACGACGAGAGACGTTAGACAACCTTTCCGGTCAGACGGTTCGACGATTAGATGATAGACACCGCTTCCGCGTTGACACGCGTCCTTTCTTGCGTTGACACGCTCCCACCTGCATTGACATGCATTGGACATGAGACCCAAAGACGATTAGACATTGAACAGACAATAAGACTCTTAGACGATAAGACTTTTTTACTTATTATCTTTTACATTATCTATTCGTTATTCACTACTATCTATTCACTAGATTAAATTGGAGTCTCAACGTCTAACGTCTATCCGTCAGACGGGTCTCGTCTCTCGTCTCATGTCTCATGTCCCAGAGCGCGTGTCAACGCGAGGATGGAGTCTCACGTCTAATCGTCTCTCGTCTGGCGGTGGTAGTCTAATCGTCTAATTGTCTCTGGGTCGTACAATCGTCTAATCGTCCTGGACGGAAGCGTTAGCGCGAACATAAAATTTTAGAGCTAAGGAAACACTCGTGACAGACATTTATCGCTACACTTTTTCTGTATCACATTTTCTGTGTATTGCGAGCATTTTATTATAGATTTTTGTTAGACTCTAGGAATTTATCGATTTTTCTTGTTAAATACATATTATCACCCATTAAATTAAATAGATATGCATAAACCAATAGATAAAAATTTTATAAATTTCACAAAATCTTGTAGTAAAACTAAGGTTGTTATCACAAAATCTTGTAGTAAAATCAATTATAAAATCACAAAATCCTGTAGTAAAAGAGCAGAAGCGATAATTTATCGTTTTAGGATTATTTTATTTCTAATTCAAATGTTCCAAGAGGTAAATTTGATTCATTTACCAAATTTATAGTAGGAGAGCCATCCCAAGCATAGCGAATGTAACGAGGGGAGGTAATCGCTGTGCCTTCACGTGGTGTCAGTATTATCGCATTTGAGTCAGAAATAGTAGCGTCTGCCCATTCAAATACTTTGTTTTCGTCTGCCAATTGAAAGCTTTTTGGAGCTTCTCCATCTGTTGTCTTTAGTCCATTGCTATGCTTTAATTGGAGTACAACATTCCCATCTTTGAGTTTAGCGTTTAGAGGAACTGGAGAAGCATATTCTTTGTTAAATTTCTTGCCATAGGTTTCTGCTAATGCTAACCATCCCAAACGCTTTCCCACATCAAGCTTATTCTTAGGATGTATATCACGTGGATTTCCTATATCAATGGTGGCGACAGTGCCACAATTTTCTATTGTTGAGCCAGCCATTGCTTGAGAATTACGTATGTGTGCCCAATTAGATTCGCGTGGCTTTTTGCTTTCTCCTCTGTAGTTTGGTAGCTGCACAATATAAAATGGGAATTGCTTGTCGGTAGAAGAAGAACCACCATTGAAGTTGTTACGCCATGATTGAATTAGCTGTGAAAGGATATCAAAATATACGTCAGGACGCCTTTCGTTGCCACATCCTTGATACCAAATTGCTCCCTTGATTGCCATAGGAGTAAGTGGATAAATCATACCATTATAAAGATTGCCTAAAATATCTTTATTTGAGCTATCAATAATTTCTGGTCTTGGCTCTTCATTGTTATTTTTTCTTTTTAGATTGTATTTCCATTCCTTTGCCAGAGAAATTTTGCTTTCGCCAATTTGTAGAAAAAGTAAATCTGGTGAAGAAATAAATCCGCCTGAATTATTGGTGTCTTCTGATTTGATAGCAATTATATTTTTCCCAGCCTTGAGAATACCTTCTTTTATATTGTAAGAACGCTTTGTGCTCCAATATGATGTATTGCCAACTTTTGTACCATTAATGTATGTTGTATCCATATCATCAATTGCACCTAAAGAAAGAGTGGCAGACTGCATGGCTTGATCTTCTGTTAAGGTTACTTCTGTAATTAGCCAGATAAGTCCTCCCTCCCAATTTTCAAAAAGCGATTCAAATTTATTTGGAAGTTGGATTGTTTGCCATGTGGAGCTATCAAAGTCATAATCTTTTGGTGATGGAGTTTGAGTTCCGATAGGATCGTGGTTAATTTCCCACGCTTTTAGTCGTTCCTCATATGTGTTTTTACCTCCATTTTCCCAAAATGCAATATCATCAATACGTTGTTGTGCTTCTGCCTTCATTCCAGGTACATTTAATAGATATTCAAGAGGCAGCCATGATTCTGCCCATGTACCGCCATATGAAGAACCAATTAAGCCAATAGGTATCTCTGGCATAGCTTGGCGAAGAGTGTATCCAAAAAAGAAACCAACAGCAGAAAAACCTTTTGATGAATTTGGTGTAGCAGAACTCCAATTTGCAAAAACACGTTTATCTGGTTGGTAACTGCCGTGTCTGTGCATAGTCGCCATACGAAGGAATTTGTCATTATATTGTTCAATGATTTCTTTTCCTTCAACAAGTCCCCAACCATAACTCATATCCATATTGGACTGACCAGAGCAAATCCATATATCTCCATAGACAAGATTTGTTTTTGTTAAATTATCTATTTGTTTAAGTTCTCCATTTGTATCGCGAAAAGCCTGTATAAACATTGTATGTTCATCTGTTGATACTTTATGAGAAGGGAAGTTTGTATTCCATTCGCCAGCAGAATTTACAGATGTAGTTTGGATTTGAGTTGCACCATTAACGGTGTTGGAGATAGTGATAGTTACAGAGTCGCCCGGTGTTGCAGTTCCCCAAATTGGGAGAATCTTATCTCGTTGCAGTACTGAATTTGATTGAAAAATGTTACAAACGTTTAGTCTTGCGGCAAATGCAGGGATAGCCATTATTAGAAGTATTGTAGTAAGAAAATAGCGATTTTTCATAGAGAACTCTTATTGTTAAGATTTATTTTTTCCAAATTTAATCAATTAAAATTTGTAGTATTACAGGAGGTTTTGATTTTTAAGCGCTTGTTATTAACTTAGAAAACGATAGTTGATGTATGCGCATTAGGGTGCAGTACGTCCTCGTGTTACACATGTATTTTATTCCATCTCATATATTGCGAAGGAACGCTTTATGATACGCAGTGCTACTTCATGGTGCTTTGCACCGCTTCCTACGCTGCAGGTATGCTTCATCTAAATTCGGACACAAATTTAGTACTATGGTTGGAAGATTGCTGGGTCAAGTGTGATGCCGCGTGCAGCAAGATCTGTAAAGAATGTTGGTACTGCGCCTGTGGCACGGTAGTGTCCGACAACCTTCCCTTGAGCAGAAATTCCTGTCTGCTTAAATTCAAAGATGTCTTGCATTGTAATTTGATTACCTTCAAGACCTACAACCTCTGAAATGCAAGTAACTTTACGTGAGCCATCGCTTAAACGAGATTCATGTACAATAATATCAATAGCAGATGCAATCTGTTCGCGAATTGCACGTGAAGGAAGCTCCATGCCTGACATTAGCACCATTGTTTCCAAACGTGCTATAACATCGCGTGGTGCATTTGCGTGCACAGTTGTTAATGAACCATCGTGACCTGTATTCATCGCCTGTAACATGTCTAAAGCCTCACCGCCACGACACTCACCAACGATAATGCGATCAGGACGCATACGCAAAGCATTGCGTACTAAATCACGAATTGTGATTGCACCGCGTCCTTCAATATTTGGTGGACGTGCTTCAAGGCGCACTAAGTGTGGCTGATTTAGTCTCAATTCGGCAGCATCCTCAATTGTTAAGATACGCTCGCCCTCTGGTAAATAATTACTCAATACATTCAATAGAGTAGTTTTACCAGAACCAGTACCACCGGAAACAACAATGTTCTTACGCACCTTTACGCAGACCTTAAGAAATTCAGCCATGTTTTCTGTGAGTGTGCCGAAATTGATCAGGTCTTTATCAAATAATTGGCGCTTTGCAAATTTACGAATTGTGATGCAAGGGCCAATCAAAGACAGTGGATGAATTACGCAGTTTACACGAGAACCATCTGCCAAACGTGCATCCACGTATGGTTGACTTTCGTCAACGCGGCGTCCAAGCGGTGCAACGATACGCTCAATTACAGACATAACACTTTGTGCATCCATAAATGTTTTGTCAGATAGCACAAGCTTACCCTTGCGTTCTACAAAAATCTTATCAGGTCCATTAACCATGATTTCTGTTACAGAATCATCAGCAAGCAAATCCTCTAATGGGCCTAATCCTAGCGCTTCATTAAGAATGTCTTGCTCCAAAAGCTTTGGATCAATTTCTGGAGGAAGCTTGCTCTTTACATCGTTAATGATAGAAACAAGAGTTTCTCTTGCACGTTGTCTAAGCTCTTCAATATTTACGCGAGAAGCAGATAAACGCTTGATATCCAAACGATCAATAAGCTCTGCATGGATTTGTGCTTTAACAGAGCGCATTATTTTTATCAGATTTGGATCAAGTGAATTTTCTTGCTCAATGCTTGGTCGCACATTTATTTCTGGCTGAGGGGTTGGAGGAGCAATTACAGGCTCGCATGGCTGCATGTTTGATGCAGGAGGATTATTGTGGCTTTCAGAATAGAAACTATCGTCATCTTGATGTGATTCTTCTTGATAGCTTGAAGAGGAATCAGGTTCTTCGGCATCTTCAGGTACATCTGCTAAAACAATTGTGTAAGGACCAATTGTTATAGGGGTAGTAGAAGTAACATCTGCCTTTCTATTAATTGGCTCACCATTTACATAAATAGCAGTGCCATCACCAATATCCATAATCTGATATTTTCCAGAATTAATATTTAGAATTGCATGGCGAGGACAAACTCCAATACCTTCTTTAAGAGGAATGCGACAATTTGAATCGCTACCAAGTGTATATGCTCCGTCATGAAGTTGAAGTTTGATTGGAGCATCGCCTGGGTTATAAAGAGTGAGAGTTGTCATATTTTGTTCCTGCTAAAATTTTTAAGATGATTTGCTATTAAATAATTTACGTTTATCTTCTTTTAATATTCTTTTGACGAAGGTCATTTAGCTCTTTAAGCTTAGACTCAACATGGTTGAAATCCACACGAGGAAGCTCAGATTCAAAATGAACATCAGAAGGATTACGCAAAGATAGAGCAAGTCTTCCTTTGATTTGCTGTGTAAAAACTAGTAGCTCAGCTTCGCGAGGTGTAACTAGTAGTGTTACGGTGCTATAGCTTGAAGCTCTGCTGGAGTTTGACATCAGGGAGCGGAATGTTTCTGTTCCTGTAGCAAGAACTGTAACATTTTGTAGTACAGTTAATGTTACTAGTTCTGCTTCTTCAGGATTGCCATTTGCAGAAGGAAGTGTAAAGCTGCCTAAAATGTCTACGCAATCATTTGGACGAACCATTCCTGAAACAGCAGCAGCACCAGATACAGGGATTGATACAGCACGCATACCTTTCTGAATGCTTTCAGAGAATGTCTTTTGACGTGGCTTTCCGCCCTCAATATCGCTCCAAAGTAGAGGACCATTTTGAGAAATTGAATTTACAATGCGCTTACCAATAATCATTTCAACATCCTCGCGCCTGATACTGTCATTACGCATAGAGCTCTTTTCAATCTCTTTTATACCAATATCCTCCATAGAAATAACGGTACCTTGTGCAAGTGGTCTAGCAGCAGCAATAACAGCAATGCGCTCTCCGCGCTTTAAAATTTTTGCTTTTAATTCTTCAACTTCTTTGTTTTTCATATCAATCCAGCCACGACAAATGATAGCTGCTATGATACCAATTACAATTGCGATGATAAGTATGAACTTTTGTTTCATTTAATGCTCCGAATAATTCAGGTGTATTTTTGCCTTAATAAATTGTTATTTGTTTATTTGCCTAATGCGGTTTTATATAGTTCAAAAGTTGCTTTTGCAACCTTGTCCCAAGAATATTCGCTTGCTCGCTTCAGGCCATCTGCCTGTAGCTGAGCGCGTATGCTTTCATTAAGCGTAATATTTACAAATGCCTGAGAAATTGAATCAGGGTTATTTGTGTCAAAATAAATTGCTGCACCATTTGTTACTTCTTTTAGTGCAGGAGCTTCTGAGCAAGCAACAGGAGTGCCTACAGCCAAAGCCTCCAGTACAGGCAGACCAAATCCCTCGTGAAGACTTGGCATAACAAATGAACGTACTGAGCTCATTACTGCAGGTAAATCTGATTCCATAATGCTGCCAATCCACTTTACATTATCGGCAATGCCTAGTGTATTGATGAGCTCAAGCAAGTGAGGAGTCTTTCTGCAGTTGTAACCAGCAAGCACAAGTTGTGCTCCTTCAAGAAGTGGCAATGCTTTTGCAAAGCCTTTTAGAAGCTTTGCAACATTTTTATGTGGTAAAGTGCTGCCTAAATACAAAATTGAATTGCGTGAATAATTATAGCCTGCAGCAACTCGATTCAATGTTGCTTCATCTTCTTCACGATGAAATTCATCGCCAACACCATGTGGAATTGCAATACACTTGTCTGCAAATTGAGGAAATATTTGTCGAGCATCATTAAGTGTATTTTTGGATACAGTCATTGCCTTTGTGCAAGTCTTTAGAGCAGTGCTCATAGAAGCCATGAATGCAACACTTTCCTGTGGTGTCTTTTCTGAGCGACAGCGTACAGGACTGAAATCATGGATAGTGATAACAATTGGGCAGTTATAGCCAATTGTTGGGCACATTCTATGAGGTGTGTGATAGATGTCTGGCTTAAGTTGCTCAGCAAGGCGCTTCATAGGAAGTTGGCCTTTTGGATCGTCTGGCGGTGCTATGCAAGTAGTTAGCATAACATTTTCCATTTTAGGAATGTGAAAATTGCAGTTTGGGTGGCGAACAATTGTCAGTTGATCGCCAGATTCTTTAAAGAGCTTTGCAAGAGCCATTGCTAGGGCAGAAGTGTAGCGACTAATCCCGTAGAAGTTTGGTGTTGCTGTTCTTGCGTCAAATAATATATGCATATTAACCTGTTTTTTCTAAATTGTTTGATAGCTCGGATCTTGTGTAGAGAGCCCAAATATTGGATACAAATGAAATTTGGCGAATAAGTGTCACCCAACTTCAATGTAATTGTATCAAATTTGCTTTTGCATATGCAATATAATTTATCCCATAGGGATAAACAAAATTCGATATATCGCAATAATGGTGCATTTTTAGCTGTTTTCGCATTCTCTGTTCCTCTTGAACATCACTGATGCACGGACAAAACGAAAGCCTTTGGCGTGGTACTGCCAAAGGCTTTCGTGCAACACATTTGCGCTGCATTATCTAAATTCGGACTCGAATTTAGGCTCGCTGCTTATCGGATTACTGTTGCAGAAGCAATTTGACGATAATTCCAGCCAAATCCAAATGATGTAGATACTGCATCACGATGATCTAGCTCTGCAATTGCTGAAATTTCGCCAGCAATTAGAGAATTTATCAAACGAGCTGTTTCTTCGTATCTTGCGCGTACACCTGCATTACGTAGCTGGATAACCTCAAAGCCAAATGGCTTGCAATTCTTTAGCCAATCTTCTCTGCATAGCTCAGCAAATTTATCATGAGCAGCAATTACGCCAGGAATTGTTTCTCCAGCAATTTTTTTAAGTGCTGCCATATCCTTTGCCTTGTATGCGAAGATTAGGTCCTTGCTAAATTCTAGCTTTTCTGCTAATAGGCGATATAGAGCTTCAACTACTTGAAGAGCGAGAGCAGTTTCAAATTTCTGAGAGCTCTTAATTTTATCTGCAGCTTCAGTAAGATTTTGGCTATATTTAGAAAGTACGTCAAAATTCTTGTTTCCAGTTAGACTTGTGATATAAAGTCCTTGAAGTGGGTCATCCCAAAGCACGCTAGGATTGCGTGGATATACTGTTTGTTTTTCGTCAACCTTGATTTCCTTTTCGGTTTCGCCACCTGCCATTGTTGCGTAGTAATCCATGCCACAAATTGCTTCAGTACGTATAGAAGCTGATGCATCAACAGCTTCCTCGCTTACGCCATAAGCTAAATCAGATGCAAATACAAGATTTGGCAGAGCAGAGTCGTATATGCAATAGCCACCATCATCACCCCACATAGTAAACATTAGCTCATCCACACCCATTGTGTGGCAGGAGCGCATCATAGGGCAGATTACTTCGCGATTCTTACGAGAATCACACCAGAGCTTGCCCCAGGTCCAAATACCTGCAGCTAAAGAAACATTGCCCTTATTTACCTCAAGATGAGATTTTAGCATAGCATTGTAAAGCTTTTCTTCTGTGTGATAGTAATCCCAGTACCAAAGTTTAACTCCTTCAGGAATTACTGCCTTAATTTCGTCTTTAATTTCTGGTGTTTCAGAATAATATTCGTGTTGGGTATTAGAGAAACGATAGAACATGTCAGACCAAATTTCTGGTGTCAGGCCTTTCTCTACACATAAATCGCGTACCTTTGCAAGATGCTCGCAGAATAGTTTGAATGGAGGAGTGTATCCATTAACAGTCATAAATCTGCCGCGACCCAAATCCATTGTTTCATCCATACCAATATGGATTTTACGTGTGCGTAGTGCCTTGCTCCAAAAATCAACCATTTTAGCGATCAAATCGTAGGTTTCTGTCTTGCCTACATTGATTACGCTTCCTGTATCACCTACAGAACCGGCATAGTGAGGCCAATGAAGTGCCTGCTCAAGGTGGCCAAGAGTTTGGAAGCAAGCGCGAAGCTCAATACCCAGATTAAATGCATAATCGTCTAATTCACGAACCTCGTCAAAGGTAAATCTGCCGCGCATATAACCAAAGAATTGTTCGCCTTCAATCTCGTATGTATCTTCTGTATAGAGCATCACCAGATTATTGCCCATAAGAGCCATTTGGCGCATCCAGCTTTTTACATAATCGATATTAAATACTTTGTTTCTTGAGCAATCAAGCATAACTCCAAGATTTTTGAATGGAGTCTTTTCATCAGTTTCAATTCCAGATAGCGCAGAGCCGATGCCACGAGCTGCGGTTGTGATTGTTGTGTAA
>JAGCJJ010000008.1 GCA_017648065.1 Kiritimatiellia bacterium
GACTGTGCAAATTATGGGGATATTGCCTGTGGAAAATATGCTGGCGGTTTCTTGAGTTATGTTGCCGGAAATGGAGGTCATCATCTTGCTTTATCTATGGTTAATTGTGCAAATTATGGTACAATTTCAATCAATGATACTGTAAATGGTGCTGCTGGTCAGACTTTTGCAGCTTTTGATACAGATATGAGTTTTGGCTCGTTTACTCTTACTATATCTAATTGTCTATTAACCTCTTCCGATGTTTATGGCAGAATCATGGAACAGTCTAAAGAAGGTAAAATTATTGAAACTGTTGAGCTAAATCATACTTATGTTGATGATAATAAAATTATCAAAGCTACAGTAAAGGCTCTTGATGGAATAGCTCAAGAGCAAGGATATGAGCCTTGGGTTTTAGGTGTTGTCGATAACAATGTTTATCCTGAACTAGAATGCTTTGCTGAAAGAATCTTTTCACTCGAAACACTTATTATAATAAAATAATCTTGCTGGTTTATAGTATAACTAACACCAATTCTAAAGCCAATTATTGTGGCGTTTATATGAGTTGTTAGCTGTGTTCTAGTAGATGATTGTGCAGATATTATTGTTAATGATGCTCGTTTTATAAGCGTTGCTACTTGGTAATTGGCAGAGATTTAAGCCTATAAATCTGGAGAGCCGTTTTATCACACCGATACGGCTTCAGAATAATCGGAAAATAGTATATCTAAATGCAAAAATAAGGATAATTGCTGATTGGGCAGATGTAATTGTTGCCGGAGGTGGCCCTACAGGTGTTGCAGCAGCTGTCAGTGCTGCACGTGGAGGCAAGAAGGTTCGCCTTTTTGAACTTCAAGGGGCTCTTGGAGGTGTTTGGACATCTGGTTTGTTAACCTATATTTTTGACTTTAATAAAAGTGAAATAGGGTGGGAGATAATTCACAGACTTGATGCTTTGGGAGCAAGAAAGCTTGATAAGACAGATACCTATGATTTACAACGCAATTGGGTGTACGAACCTGAATATATGAAGTTTGTATGCGAGGAAATGTGCCGCGAAGCTGGTGTGAAGGTGATTTTACAATGTCCTGTTGTTGCAGCATATCGAGATTCCTCTAATCGCCGTATTGAAACAATAATAACAGAATCAAAGAGTGGGCGACAAGCCTGGCGTGCAGAGACATTTATTGATTGTACAGGTGATGGCGATTTAGCTGCACTTGCAGGCTGTGGCTTTGATTATGGTTATCCAGGCCTCTCATATGGTCAGCCAGCAACAATGAATGCTCTTGTTGCTGTAGATGATGGTGATGCAATTGAGGAATATCTTTCAAATGAGCCAGCAATGTGGACCCGCGTTAAATTGCCTGATGGTACAGAGACTTGTCACCACATTTATTCCAGCCATAAGCTTAAGGCATTGCTTCAGGCACAAGGCCTTGATCCAAGCTATGGAGACCCAACGCTTTTTCGTTTTCATAAAAATGTATTTTGTTTTATGGCCAATCATGAATATCAGCTTCGTGTTGATGATGCGGAAGCGATATCAGATGCTACGATGCGTGCACACCGCGAGATAATAACACTTGCAGGGGCATTGGAGAAGCTTGGTGGTCCATGGAAGGGCTTTCGCGTAATAGGTTCTGCAGAGCAGATAGGACACCGAGATGCTCGCCGTATTCATGGACAATGTACTGTAACCAGAGATGATATAGAAAACGGAACCACATTTGAGGATGTTTGCACCATTTCACGCACCTGTGTAGATATTCATGGTTTAGATAAGAAGATGAATGACAGCAAGGCAGCTGGCAATAGTGGAGGTGTTAAATCTCAGCCATTCCAGATACCTATTCGCTGTTGCATTGCACGTGATGTGGATAATCTATATATGGCAGGACGCAATATCTCGGGCGATTTCTATGCACATGCATCATATCGCATCACAGGAAGCTCAGTTGCACTAGGTGAAGCAGTAGGTAAGGCTGCAGCAGGAATATTTAAACCAGTTACAATAGTCGCAGAAGCTTAGTCCCTTCTTATAGCCTTACTTGGAAACAATTGATAAGGTCAAAAAAGAATAATTTCGTTGACTTTTTTTAGTAAAATTTGCTATCTTACGCCTAGTTTATTTAACAATTCAATTAGGTTCTCCTTTTAAGGCCAACATAGCTCAGTTGGTAGAGCAGCGCATTCGTAATGCACAGGTCGCGGGTTCGATCCCCACTGTTGGCTCCATTTTTTCTAGTTGAATACTATCCCTCCGGCATTTTTTTAATTTGCTGGAGTTTTTTAATTTTACTTGCTAAAAATGGCTATATTATATTATAATATAGCATTAATTTTATTTGAAATTCATAGGTAAATTAAACATGAAAAAAATTGGTGTTGGTATTCTAGGTTTTGGCACAGTTGGTGCAGGTGTAGCAGCAGGTCTTATCAAAAATCGTGAGGTAATGACTGAGCGTACAGGAATTGATATTGAACTACGCAAGATTGCTGATTTAGATATTACTACAGACAGAGGTGTTGCTGTTGATCCTGCAATCCTTACAACTGATGCATTTGCTGTAGTTAATGACCCAGAGATTGATGTTGTTGTTGAGCTAATTGGTGGTACAGGAATTGCAAAGAAGCTTGTAGTTGCTGCAATTGAAGCAGGTAAGCCTGTTGTAACAGCAAACAAAAAGCTACTTGCTGAATATGGTAATGAAATCTTCCCATTGGCAGCAGAGAAGGGTGTTGATATTTTCTTCGGTGCTTCCGTTGGTGGTGGTATCCCTGTGATTCGTTCCCTACGTGATGGCCTTGTAGGTAACGAGATTGAAACAATCTATGGTATCCTAAATGGCACATGTAACTATATCCTTACAACAATGGAAAAGGAAGGCTTGCCATTTGATGTTGTTTTGAAGAATGCTCAAGAGCTAGGCTTTGCTGAGGCAGATCCAACACTTGATGTTGATGGCTTTGATACTTTACATAAGGGTGCAATTCTTGCTGCTCTTGCTTATGGTATTCAGCCAGATGTTCATCAGCTATCTGTTGAAGGTATTCGCAACAAGGTTGAGGCAGAGGATATTAAGTACGCAGCTGAATTTGGTTATAAAATCAAGCTTCTTGCTATCATAAAGAAGCATGAGGATGAGATTGAGCTACGCGTTGCTCCAACACTTGTTCCTGCTGATGGAATGCTTGCTTCTGTTTCTGGCGTATTTAACGCAGCTCTTATCAAGAGCGATCTTGACGATAAGACACTTTACTATGGACGTGGTGCAGGTAGAATGCCAACAGCATCAACAGTTATCGGTGATATTGCTGATGTTGCTCGTAATCTTGCTGCAGGTACACACCGTGCCACAGCAATGCCTGTAACAAAGCGTGAGTTTAAGCTTATGGACCCAGGCTCAGTTAAGAGCCGCTACTATGTTCGCGTATCTATCAAAGATGCTGCTGGTTCATTTGCTACAACTGCTGGAATTTTTGCTAAAAATGCTGTTAGCTTCTCAGCTGCTATGCAGAAGGATTCTGATAGTAGCAATGGATTCGCTACAGTTATCATCATTACACACGAAACCTCAAAGGCAAGTATGGATGCTACTCTTAAGGAAATTGCAGAGAATGCTATTTCAGGTGCTGCTCCTATCTGCTTAGGCATTGAGGATTAAAATTAAAAACAAGAAAAGTACATTGTGGTTGATACCACAAAAATTAATTAAATCTAGGAAAGAGAAAAATAAAATGAGTCGTCAATTCTCTGTTGCTGTAGCTGGCTGCACAGGCGCAGTTGGTGTAGAAATGTTAAAGGTTCTTGAGGAACGTAATTTCCCAATTTCAAAGCTTAAGCTACTTGCTTCTGCTCGCTCTGCAGGCAAGAAGATGAAGTTCCGTGGTGAGGATATCGTAGTTGAAGAGCTAACACATGACTCTTTCAAGGGTGTGGATATTGCTCTGTTCAGTGCTGGTGGTTCTATTTCAAAGGAATTCCGCCAGAGCGTTGTTGATGCTGGTGCTATCATGATTGATAACTCTAGCGCATTCCGTATGGATGACGATGTTCCACTAGTAGTTCCTGAGGTAAATCCTGAGGATGTTAAGAAGCACAAGGGCGTTATTGCTAACCCTAACTGCTCAACAATTATCATGCTAGTTGCTGTTGCTCCTCTGCACAAGGCTTTCGGTTTGAAGCGTCTTGTAGCAAGCACATATCAGGCAACAAGTGGTGCTGGTGCTAAGGGTATGGAAGAGATGCTTGTTCAGACACGTCAGGTGCTAAATGAAGAGCCAATCGCTCCAAATGTATTTGCTCACCGCATTGCATTTAACCTAATCCCTCACATCGATGTATTTACTGAAAATGGTTACACAAAGGAAGAGCTAAAGATGCTTAACGAAACACGCAAGATGCTTCATGATGATTCTATCAAGGTATCATGCACATGTGTTCGCGTTCCTGTAATGCGCGCTCATTCAGAATCTCTAAATCTTGAGTTTAAGACAAAGGTAACTCCTGAGATGGCTCGCGAGGTACTTGCTAAGGCAGCAGGCGTTACACTAAAGGATGATCCAGCTGCTAAGGTATATCCAATGCCAGTTGATGCTTCAGGTCAGGGCAATGTATTCGTTGGCCGTATCCGTCAGGACATCTCACGTGATGACGAGTGTGGTCTAGATATTTTTGTAGCAGGCGACCAGGTTCTAAAGGGCGCTGCTCTAAATGCAGTTCAGATTGCTGAGCTAGTTGCAGCTCTTTAATAGTCGCAACAAAAATTATAAAATCTCGCAAGCATTGGGGTAAACTATGGCAATAGATGCATTTCAGAACATACATCGCGTAATGCCAGAAATCTCTAATGTCAGTGCTATAATGTGGCACACCTCAATGCTTGAAAAATTAAGCCCAGAGCAAATCTCTAGCTATTTTACACCAACAGAGTTAGAGGAGTGCGCTGGGTTTTCGCATACTCAGCGAAAAAATGAATGGATAGCTGTACGCATCGCATTGAAGCGTCTCTTAATTCAAGATGGATTGCTAAAGAATCCAAAGCACATGAGCGTTCGTAAAACTAAACTTGGCGCTCCATATATTGTTATTTATGAGCCTGATACAGGACGTTACCTTCAGCTTAATTGCTCCTTGTCTCATAAGGATAAGATTGTCTTTGCCGCTTATGCAAAGAATAGCAAGCAGCGTGTAGGGATTGATATGGAAAAGCGTTCATGGCGTATTCCTTGTTTGAGACGCAAATTTGTTGCAGAGCGTGATTTTCTTATTGAAAAAGGCGATTATATTGGCGACAAAACAGTGCTTTGGACATTTAAAGAATCTACATCTAAGGTTCGTGGTACAGGATTTAGATGTGGCTTTTGTAATATTGTTTGTAATGAAAAATCTCTTGGTGTTTGTGAGATTATAGATGAAGAAAATTCAGCATACATAGGCCATTATTCTTGGTATGGTCAGTATGCAATCTCTATTGTAACGGATGTTATCCCTTATGAGGAGGAGCACCACCCAGAGCCTCATAAATATGGTATTTTTGAACGACTCTCTCGTGCTCGCCGATTGAAAAGACTTCAAACTGAGCGTTTGAATGCACGTAAAAATCAAATAATTCGCATTTAATTTTGTTAATCTTTTTTTCTTTTGGGTTGATTTATGTTAGATGCGATTTGTGATGTTTTGAATTCTGGGCTGTTAAAATCAGTACTTACACTTTTTCGTGTGCTTTTTTATGTTCTTTGTATAGGAACAATATATGCCCTTTGTATATATTCAAAACCGCATAATCATGTTCCTTCAAAAAATAGTAAGAAAAAACCATTTGTTCGAGTAATTTTAATCCCATTTCTACTACTCATTATTGTCGGATTTATTTCCATATTGGTTTATCAATCAACATGGCAACTTTCAGGGTTTACCAGTCCAGAGTTTGTTCGCTTTATGGAGCGCTACAACCCTCGAGCAGATAATGCAGCTCATAAGCTTATTCGAGGCGAAATACTTGATTGTAAGGGTAGAGTATTAGCTAAGAGTGAGCCAGATTCATACATTACGCGTTCTTATCCTTATGGAGCTGTCACAGCACATATTGTTGGCTATCGCCATCCAACAGAGGGTTTAACTGGAATGGAGAATGCTGCTGATTTTCTTCTAAGTGGTTATTCTTTAGATAAAGAAACACAATTAAAATTAGCAAGTGAAAATGCTCTGAAGGAGATGCGTAATGTAGGAACAAATGTGGTTCTTACAATCGATGTAGAGCTTCAGCAGCGAGCCTATGAGCTGATTAATGGACGTAAAGGCGCTGTTGTAGCAATTGATCCAGATACAGGTGCTATTCGCGTATTGCTTTCTTCTCCTTCTTATGATCCTAATAATTTTACGCGAATGCTTCTTGTTGATAAAGCATCACCACTTTTGAATCGTGCACTTCATGGCCATTATCCTGCAGGCTCAACATTTAAGACGCTTATTGCTGCAATGATGGTAGAATGTGGAGTTTCTCAAACATTACCTTGCCCTGCTGAAGGCTATTATGCCCCAGGTGCTCGCCGTCCAATTCGCGATCACGAATATTATACCTATGAGAAGCGTGGATTAAAGTGGCATGGCTTTGGCTCGCTAGATTTAAATACTGCACTATCAAAATCCTCTAATACATATTTTGCAAGAGCAGGTGTGGAGGCGGGTGTTGACCCATTTAATGATTTAATAGAAAGACTTGGTTTCAAAAAGCGTTATATAATTTTTGAGGGTGACTCAGGTGTAGTTTCTTCTCGTGAAAGTAAAATTCCTTATCTAAAGAAAGGAATGCGTAGGGAGCTATCTCAGCTATCTATAGGACAAGGTCAATTGGCAATGACACCATTCCATATGGCAATGCTTGCTTCTGCTTTTGCAAATAAAAATGGTGATATTATGGCTCCTCGCTTACTAGAGGAAGAAATACCTAGAGTTTATTCAGAAGGCTTTTCTCAAGCGGTTGCAGCTCGTGTACGCACAGCTATGCGTTATGTAGTTACAAATGGTACAGGACGTGGAGCGGATGTAGCAGGGCTTGAGGTTTGTGGTAAGACAGGTACCGCGCAAAATCCAGGTGGAGATGACCACTCTTGGTTTATTTGTTTTAACAATACAGGCTCTCAGCGTTTAGCAATTGCTGTGATTGTAGAGAATGCAGGCTTTGGCTCATCTGCTGCATTGCCTGTGGCAGTAGGTGTTTTGCAAGCTGCTAATCCAATATCTGCACCTGCTATGAAAAATACATCAGGAGGTGGAAGATGATTTTAAGATGCTTTGTTTTACCTCTTAGTATATTCCTTTCAATGTATTGCAGTGTGCTTGCTACACACATTGCTAATTCTCCTTCTATTGGGTTTGTTCAGCTGGCACCACTTGTTTTGTACTTGGCAATTCTTACATTAACAACACTAGTTCTGTATTATGCTCGCTATAATGGAAATATCTCTGTTGTTAGTATAATCATGATATTATGTGGCATAGGCTTAGTGCTGCAACATCGTGTAGGAACTCTGCATATTGGATTTTCATTGTCGCAACTTGTTTATCCAATAGCTATTGTTGTAATGCTTTGTACTTATTTAATAGGACGGCATGGACGCATTGCAAAACTGAAACCATATTGGGTAGTATTTATGGTTATGGCGTTATTAGCCATCTGTTTTGTTATTATTTTTGGTAGGAAATACAGAGGTGCTGTATATTTGCCTGGTAATATAAATCCAGTAGAAATAGTTAAGCCATTGCTAGTTATTTCTATGTCAACAATTCTAGCAGGACATAGTTTAATGTTAAAGCGTGGATTCTTAGGATTTCCATTACCTCCATTTAATATTATTTCAACTGTGGCAATTGTTTGGGCGCCAGCAATGATTTTGCTAATCGTACAGGGCGATATGGGCATGTTTGCATTGTTAAATGCTGTACTTATCGTTATGCTTTATGGAGCTACGCGTCGCATATTGTATTTGATAGCAGGCTTGGCAATCATTATCTGTGCAGGATTATTCTTGATGCCATTAACTACACGTGGAGCAGCACGTATGGCTGCATGGCAGGATCCATTCAGTGTTGCCACAGGATTAGGTTGGCAGCAGTTGCAAGGTCTTGTGGCATTGTATTCCGGAGGACTACTTGGTAGCGGAATTGGAGCAGGTACGCCAACCGTTGTTCCTATTGTAGAATCTGATTTTGTTTACATTGTATTAGGTGAAGAGCTTGGCTTTATAGGTTGTGTTTGCATAGTATTTCTTTATATTGCATTTGTAGCGGCAGGAATGAGAGTAGCGGAGGAAGCGCAAGCTAAAGATTACGAAGATTCAATTTATCTTCGTACAATTGCAACTGGTTTGACTGCATGTATCGCAATACAGACATTGCTTAATATTGGTGGTGTAACAACAGCAATTCCTTTAACTGGTATTCCATTGCCAATGCTATCTCATGGTGGCAGTTCATTGATAGCAACAATGCTTATGGCAGGTATATTATTAGCAATATCAGATTATACTCCTTCTCCTAAACGAGCAAAGAAATCTACTCCTAAAAAGCGCAAAACAAATAGCTCTTCTAGAAAACGTAAGCAAACACCATCAGGTAAGGCTAAAACACATGATAAGCCATTTGGTGGTGAAGCAAATGTGTTAGGCTATAACAGTCGCACAAAAAAGTAAGAGCTTGATTAGATTTTACTGGAGGGTGTTATGACAGATGAGGAGTGGAATGCATTAGCAGAGAGGCTGGCACGTTCTAAGTTCCGTTCTCGATTTAAGCTTACAGGCAAGGATTTAGAGACAGCAAAGCAGCAGCTTGCCAGTGGAGAATTACGAGGTAAAGCAGCACAATGGTTAGAGAATAAGCTATTTTGTGCAAATCCTGTAAATGATGGTAAGCAAACACCTATGCGTGGGTATCCTGTATTTGTAGCACAGCATGCAACTGCTACCTGCTGCAGAGGGTGCTTGGAGAAGTGGCATCGCATTCCACAAAACCGCCCATTATCTCACAACGAGCGCCAGCTTGTGCTCGATATTATAATTCGCTGGATAGAAAACGCTATTCACTAAATTTGTTTCTGATAGCAAATATTAGCGTTGAAAAAGTGTACGATTAAGTTCTTTATGTGTTTGCCAGACCTAGCACTTCGCTTGCCTTATGTAGCTCTTCGATGTCGTCAAAGTGCTCTGTGTGGTCAGCGAATATTTGATAGTCCTCGTGCCCTTTGCCTGCGATAAGAACAATATCGCCAGGCTGATTTGCTACTTGAATTGCATACTTGATTGCTTCTCTGCGGTCTTCAATCGTGTGTACCTCAGGTGCGTCAGAAGGAGGAAGTTCTCCAATCGCTGTTCCAGGAATACCCTCAAGTATATCTTCAATAATAGCGCGAGGTAATTCACTGCGAGGATTATCTGATGTAATAATTAGATAATCAGCATTGTTGAAGGCAGCTTTGCCCATAAGTGGACGTTTCCTGCGATCACGATCTCCACCTGCACCAAATACAATAAAGAGGCGACCATCAGTTACTTCACGCAATGTGCGCAGCACATTTTCTATAGCATCAGGCGTGTGTGCATAGTCAACATAATAGTTTGCTTGTGAACCAATTAACTTAACATGCTCAAGTCTTCCACGAACAGGTTTCTCTTCTTCAATCGCATTAATCGCAATAGATAAATCAATTCCTGCATTCAGTGCTAATCCAATAGCAGTTAAAGCATTGTATATATTATGTCTGCCCAATAGCTTAAGATTAACCTTCCTTATCTCTCCATTATATGAAAGAGTAAATTCTGTTTTTTCAGATGTAAGTACTGGTTCACTAAAACGTAGGTCCGCATTGGATGTACTGCCATACGTTAAAACACTTCCTCCAACAGCTTTAATTTGTGCTGCAAGTTTTTGTCCAAATTTGCAATCAATATTGACTGTCGCAGGAGCTACAGGAGGAAGAAATAATAATGATTTTGCTTTAAAGTATTCCTCCATTGTTTTATGGTAGTCCAGATGATCTTGTGTGAGATTTGTGAAAGCAACACCTTCAAATTTTGTTCCGTATGTGCGTTTTTGCATCAACGCATGTGATGAGACCTCAATTACACATGCGGCACATCCATTTTCATGCATAAGTGCCAAGCTGTCCTGAAGCTCGATAGGACCTGGGGTTGTATTATTTGCAGGTGTTAATTTATTTGTATCTAATGAATTGTTTTCTCTGTCTTTTTCAAGAGGGTAGAGTGCATTTCCAATAGTGCCAAGTAAACCACAAGGAATATTTGCTTTTGTTAAAATTGCTCTTAATAGAGTTGCTGTTGTTGTTTTGCCATTTGTTCCAGTTATTGCAAAAACCTTTATTTTATGTGAAGGATTATCAGCTTGCGCACAAGCTCGACGGGCTAATTCAAATCTAGCATCACGGACTTTTGTCCATTTAATATCTTTTGGAATGTCAGATGGGCGATTCAATTCGCTAATAATTTCTTTTGCTCCAGCAGCAATAGCATTAGGAATAAACACATTTCCATTTTGTTTTTCACCAGAGATAGCTGCAAAAGTATCTCCAGGCGTTAATTTGCGAGAATCGCATTGTGTTCTAGGAATCGAAAGCTTTGTCATAAATCTTGTAATACTTATTTGTTTTTATCAATGTAATTGGATGGATTATGGATACGATCATCATTTTTTGGGATATTAAGATAATCGGCAATAAATTTACCTAATTCGGCAAATACAGGTGCAGCAACTGTGCCACCCTGATGCAATGGCTTTGGCGAGTCAAAGCCTACTAAAATAGTGATTTCTGGGTTTTCTGCAGGGAAAAAACCTACAAATGAAGCAGTGTAATCAGTTGTTGAATATTTTTTGTTAATTACTTTTTGTGCGGTACCTGTTTTTCCTGCGACAGTGTATCCTGGTATTTTTGCGCGTCTACCTGTGCCTCCAATACTTCTGTCTGTTACACCGACTAATAGGTTTCTCATAATTTCGGCTGTTTCTTCGCTTATAACTCTTCCGACAGCTTCTTTTTTGTTTTCCAAAATTATTTCACCAGTAGGAGATTGTATTTGTCTGACAAGATATGGCTTATATCGAATACCTCCATTTGCGATGGTGCTATACATACCAATCATTTGAATTGGAGTTACTGATATGCCTTGTCCAATAGCAATTCGTATGTGCTGAATATTTGCCCAATCTTTGTATGAGGTCATAATGCCTTTTTCTTCTCCAATACGAATGATGCCAGTTTTTTGACCAAATCCATAAGCTTTTAGATATTGCTCCATACGCTCTTTTGTAGATGTCATTGCGATTATAGAAGAAGCGCGGTTACTTGATTTTGCAAGAGAGCTTGCAAATGTTTCTTCATTATTCACATGGTCAGCAAGAGGGTATCCAAAGAAATCTCTAGGTCTGCAATCAAATACATCATTTGTTTTATAAAGATTGTCATTTAATCCTAATGAAAAAATCATTGCTTTCATTATTGAACCAGGCTCAAAATTCCAACTTGTAGCATAATTACGTTGTAACTCTTGGTCTTCTTGTCCATAATTTTCGCGTGTATATGTAGGGTATGAAGCCATAGCAAGAATTTCGCCAGTATAAGGACGTTGAACAATAATCCAACCTCGTATTGCATTGTTTGTTTCAATAGCTTCCTTAAGTAATGCCTCTGTTTTTTCTTGGATAGGTGCACTGATTGTCAAAAAAACATTGCAGCCATTTACTGGAGCAACTTCTTCTGTACGATATTGCCGAATTTCATTTTTTCTGGCATCAGCGAGGCCTTTTACATATCCATTTGTGCCACAGAGATATTTGTTTAATTCATATTCAAAGCCAAATATAGGCTCACCCTGCGAATTAACTATGCCAAGAATAGGATTTAGAAAGTTTCCTTGAGGGTAAATTCTTACATGAGTGCTTTCGAGGCCAATACATTTTCTTGTGATAGAATTTGTTTTTAGGAAATCAGCAAATTCTCGATTTGTTGTTTTTCCTAATATGTAATATTTATTTGAGCTATCTTTTTCTAGTCCGATTTTGATTCGTTCTTCAGGTAGCTCATCCCATTGAGTAAGCACATTATAGAGGGTAGCATCATTTGTTGTTATCATTGAAGAATCGAGGAAAACGCGCCATTGTGGTATTGATGTAGCGAGAATCGTTGGATTTTCAAGATTTCTGTCAAAGATATTTCCTCTTACGGCATACAGAGTTCTAGAATAGTGTCTAGGATCAAAAGAATATCTCTGAGATTTAAGGTTGTCGCCTAGTTGGGTTCTGATTAAATCAACAACTATCAGAGTATATGTAATAACTACTAAAATTAGGATAATAATAATCCATTTTTTCTGTTTTCGTGACCTTTGGCTCATTCGTTACCTCTGTGAAAAGTTTTTTAGTGGATTGTTTTATCTTGATATTAGGTTATTTGTTGTCGACAAAAAAGGTGCGAAAATATTTTCGCACCTTCAGCTAAAAATTTTATAGAGAAAAATATGGTAGAAACGATGCGTAGAAAGGAATAATTTATTTGTTGTTATAAGCAACAATAGTAGGACTAGAAAGAGTAGGAGCCTTGTTCTTATCAAGACGAGTAACATAGCAACGGCTGCTATTAATATGCGTCATAATTCTTCCATGGCTTCTAAGTGCCTCTTTGATTTGTCTAGTATTTTGCTTAGAATTTAAGTTTGCTTTTTCACCTTGCACGATGCTAGATAATTTAACAAACTCAGTTTCCGCTTTTTTAATCTGGTTCTCAAGGTTGCTGTTGCAGTGGCGTGTTAAAAGGCCAACACCAACAAAAGCCAAGATGATAAAAAGGACGATTATAAAGCGTGAAGGCGCAATAAATACATTTAGATTTACATCATTGCGCTTGTTCTTGTTTTTTTTCGTTCTTCCCATATTTCCCCCTACAAAATTAACTATTAAAATCTTAAATTCTTTCCACAACTCTTAGTTTTGCTGAGCGGGCTCGTGGATTATTAACCAGCTCCTCTTGGCTTGCTACAATTGGGTGTTTATTCACTCGTTTAACAGCAGGAAGGGTTCCAATCCATTTTGCTCCTCCCTGTTGCAGGGATTCCCAACGACCCTCGTGCTCTGCAAGTGTTTTCTTTACAACACGGTCTTCAATGCTATGAAAACTTATTACAGCAAGTCTGCCTCCTGGCTTCAAAAGCGAAATAGCGGCTTCTATTCCTTTTTTAACTTCTTGCAATTCGGAATTTATTGCAATGCGGATTGCTTGAAAGGTTTTTGTGGCAGGGTGTCTAGGTGCACCTTTACGTCCACCAACAGCCTTCTCCACAATGTCAGCAAGCTGAAGAGTTGTTTTAATTGGAGAGGAGTGTTGTGCATTTATAATCGCACGTGCGATTTTTGCAGCTTGTGTTTCCTCGCCATAATCAAACAAAACTGAAGCAAGAGACTTCCAATCATCTCCAAAGGAATCGAGATATTCTGCAGCAGTAATGCCAGAAGAGTTGTCCATGCGCATATCAAGTGGAGCATCGCCCATAAAGCTAAATCCACGCTCACGTTCATCAAGCTGGAAAGAGGAAACACCTAAATCTAGCATGATGCCATCTACTTGGTCGAAGCCTTCCTTTGGAGCGACTTCTCCCATAAGAGAGAATGGGGTGTGAACTATAGTCACATTTTTGCCAAATTCGTTAAGTGCAGCTGTGCAGCGTTCTATAGCAGCAGGATCTCGGTCAAGCCCTAGGAGCTTTGCTCCGTTGCCTGCTCGCTTAAGAAGCTCACGAGAGTGGCCAGCACCACCCAATGTGCCATCAATATATGAGGCATTTGGGGATGGAAGAAGCCCATCAATTGTTTCATTTAGCAGAACAGGAATGTGCATATATAGCAGCTCCGTACTTATTGCTTTGACTTAGAAGCCCAATTGTTGCGCTTCTGCAGCCAAAATTTCAAGAATGTCAGCTTCTGAGCCATCAAGCTTAGGACGATTGGTCAATGACCAAACTTCAAAATGATAGCCAGTACCGATAAGAACTACCTCATCTTTTACACCAATGTAAGCGAGGAGAGAGTCCTTCACACGAATACGATTTTGTGTATCCACCGTGACACAACTAATAAGCTCACCAATTCGACTTGTGAATTTAGAATTACCTGTGTCAGAAAGTGCTTTACTACGAAATGCTTCCATGCGCTTGTCAAATTCGGCAGGACAAAAAACATCTAGGCAACGTTCACGCGAAAGAGAAGGCATAATATAGACCTGTGTAGGTCTACACATCCTTTCAAACCAATCACTTGGAATAGTGAAGCGTCGCTTAGGATCTAAGCGATGATCGGCCCTTCCAAGGATAGGCTGTACTTCAGAAAATTTCTGAATAATTTCTTCTTTTTTTGTGTCTGTCTCTGACATTTCGTTCCCTTTGTTGACATTATTAAACACTTTGTGACACAAAATGTAAAGTAGAAAACATAAAAAAACACAATTTTTTTCCAATTTTTTTCAATTTAAGAGTTAAAAATACCTAACTTAGAGTGCTTTTATTGAAAATTTGCCAGTTAGATGCAAAAAAAGAGTCAAGTCTTGCTTTTTTTTACCTTTTGTCATTCTTAATTTTTCTTTGTTTGAATTTATAGATAAAGCAATGCTTTTGATGATTATACTTATATAAAAAACAATGCTGATTTTTATTGTTTTTCTCTAGTGTTATGAATAAAGATATGGTAGAATATGACCTAACAACAAAGCTTGAGCAAAGGTATGTGGATTTACTGCTTGTCCAAATATAACATAGTAGAAGAACCTGTCCCTTTAACAAGCTAGAATAATTTCTTAAAAACAGGAGAATAAAATGAAAAAAATATTAACATTCGTTTTGGGATTGTTTATGGCAATGGTTTGCCTCAACGTCCAGGCATTGGAATTCTTTCCTTTGTTTTCTAGTAATTCAATTCTTCAGCGAGACAAGGATTGTCCTGTCTGGGGTTATGGAGAGCCAAATTCTACAGTTGATGTAAGTCTGATTGGTGTTAAAGCTAATGGCAAAAAATATATAAAGAAGTTTTCTGCTACAGCTGATGCAAATGGACGCTGGCAGATTGTTCTTCCTAAATTACCAGCAGGTGGCGAATATACTCTTTCAGCAAAAAGCGGAGATAAGAAGATTACATCAACAAATATTACATTTGGTGATCTTTGGATTTGCTCAGGTCAATCTAATATGGAAATGAGCTATGGCTGGGGATTGACTCGTGGTAGAGAAGATATTGAGACAGCTTCTTATGATAATGTTCGCTTGCTAATGGTTCCAAATTATGTAACTCTTGTACCTACTAAAAATCTGACAGAGGGTTGGACATTGTGCACACCAGAGACAGCAAAGAGATTTTCTGCTTGCGGTTATTTCTTTGGTACTGCTCTTTATAAGGCACTTGAGGAAAAGGTTCCAGTTGGTCTTATTGACGTAACATGGAGTGGTACAGCAATTGAAACATGGCTAAGCTATGATGCTATTGCATCTGTAAGTGCCGACCATGCTACAGCTGTTGCAAACAGACTTGCAGAAATAGATGCTTGGGAAAAAGGTGGTAAGCTTGTTTATGAAAAAGAACTTGCTGATTGGGAGAAAGCAATTAGCAATTTTGCTATAGATGCAGGTAGCAATGAGTCGGCAGGAGAGTGGAAGCCAGTAAATGTTCCACTTCAGATGGAGCTACACATCAGTGATGACTTTGATGGTCTTGTAAAATATACAACAACTGTTGTTCTAACAGAAGAGCAGGCTGCTTCTAAGAATGCAGTTCTATGCCTAGGTGCTCTTGATGACTTTGATCTTTCATTTGTTAATGGAACAAAGGTCGGTTCAATGAATGTTTGGAATAGACTACGTAAATATTCTATCCCAGAGGGCGTTCTAAAGGCTGGCGAAAATAAAATTGATGTTACAGTAATTGACTTTGGTGGCGGTGGCGGTTTTGCTTCAAAGCCAGAGGAAGTAAAGCTAGTACTTGGTGCTGAGGAAATTTCTTTAGCAAAGGAATGGAAATATCAAGCTAAGGGTTTGACAGATGTTCCTAAGCAGCCAAAGAATATTGGTGCAGTAAGCCCATATAACTATTCAACTTGCTACAATGGAATGCTTCATCAGCTATTCCCAGCAGCAATTAAGGGTGCAATTTGGTACCAGGGTTGCTCCAATGTAGGAAGACACTATCAGTATGATGACCTATTTGCAGCAATGGCAGCAGATTGGAGAAAGAATTTCTCTGCTGGCGATTTCCCAATTTACATGGTTCAGTTGGCTGCATTTATGGGCACACATGATGAGCCATTCAATAGTAATTGGGCAGCAATGCGTTGGACACAGACACAAATCGGCGAGAGCTTGAAGAATTGTGGTACAATCTGTGCAATTGATGTTGGTGATCACGGCGATATTCATCCAAAAGATAAAAAGACAGTAGGTGAGCGTCTGGCAAGAATGGCATGTGCTCGCACATATAATATGCCAATTTGTGAGGCTGGTCCTACACCTCTTTCCGCAGTATATGATACAAAGGCAAACAAGGTTGTTGTTCGCTTTAAGAATTGCGCAGGTCTAAAGACTTCCGATGGTGCCGCAATTGAGGGCTTTGAATTGTCAGATGCAGAGGGCACTGTATTTAGAAAGGTTGCTGCTGAGGTAGAAGGCGATTGTGTTGTTATTAAGCTAAAGGATGGCGAGGCTCGTCCTGCAAAGGTAAGATACGCATGGGATGATTATCCAAAGTGCAATCTAATCAATGGTGAACTACAGCCATGTGGCCCATTTGAGTTAGAGCTTGGCGATCTTGTAACACTTGAGAATGGTGGCTTATCTTTAATTTACGACTCTTCTAATGCTCGTATCGTTTCCTTTCGTTTAGACGGAAGTGAGAATATGCTTTGGGTAGATGGTTCCATCTACTCAAAGATGAAGAAGTCTAGCTCATGGGTAAATTATGGTGGCGAGAAGACATGGATTTGGCCAATGGAAACATGGCCAAAGAACTTGGGTCGTCTTTGGCCACCTCCAGCAATCCTAGATGAGGTAGAGAGCTGCAGCGTATCTCCCAGTAAATTCACAGGGATGCTTGGATAAGATTGTAACACAATCCAAATTGCTGCCTGGCTATAATACAAAAATTAATAAAACAATTCAGCTGGGAGCCGATAAACTAGGCTCCTACGCTTTGGTTACTACAACTTTAGAGCCTTGCATAGAAGGTGCAACAGCATGGAGTGTAGTTCAAGCACCTGTAGGTAATGGTGCTTTTTATGTTCGCCAAGATACACCTGATTGTATCCGCCTTTCAGAGCGAGACAATCCATTTGCAAAGGGCAAGAAGATTGGCAATACAAATATCTATCGCGTAGAGCGAGCTCGCAAAGATTGCAATAGCAAAGCAGGCTTTGATTCTGATCTTTTGGCGATACGTCGTGGAGATTTCCTTTTTACACTTGTAGACAGAGGCCGTTATCCGTTGGATAAGTATCGTCCAGGCGAAGGAACTCAGGCTTATGTAGATTGCGAGATAAGTGGAAATATATCTAAAGATTTAGAGCCATATATGGAGCTTGAATTTGCTTCTCCATTCCGTGAGGATGTTGGAGCCGATACAATCTTGAAAGTAGAGTGGCGAATTATTAAACTTAAGTCAGGTGCTACAGAAGAAGATATTGCACAAATTTTGACAGATTTATAATTTCATATCTATTGATGTAGTCGAGAAAGTTTTTTCATGCTTTACATTGCTCATCATGTAAATGACAATTCGGAGTTAGATATATAGCTTATGCTATAAAATATGTCTAGAATAAAGTAAGGAAAATAAACTAGAGAGTGTTTTATGAATACAAAATTCTTTGCCGTAGTTGCTTTTGCAGGATTACTTAGCTTTGCCAGCGCAGAATCAATGGTGCCGGGTGTTCCTGTTCCTGTTGATGAGGAGATGAATCAAGCGCAAGGATACCCAACTTGGTCAGGTGACTGCTTTTGGGCATTTGATGGTGATACATCTACTTTCCCTAATAATATTACTTCCAATTTGTTGAAATTTGATGCAGGTGTAGCTCGCTCTATTTCTAAAATCAAATTGCTTCCATGGAATAACTCTGCTGCAAATGGAAGATATAATAATTTAGCCATTTATGGTTCTGCTGATGGTTTGACATGGGATAAATTAGTTGATAATGGTGGGCAAGCTCAAAATATCAGCACATGGTTTGAATACACTCCAGAAAATGGCGAAAGCTTTGGCTCTTACAGATATTTTGAAATTAGAAATTGCTATCTTGGCTGGGCTAAAGAAGTAGAGTTTTATAGCAATGATTTAATGGTTGAGACATATCGCCCACGTGTTTGGGGTGAGTCAGATAATAGAACACTTGGAGCTGCTGATGATGCTGATGGTGTATATTTGTCTGGTAAACTAATCAACGTCGCAGGTGCTGATGATAATGTTGTGCTTTATGTTGCCACAAAAGATTGTGGCACAAATGAGCAAGATTGGATAGAAAATGGTGCCGTCTATGAAATTGACGATATAGCAGCCGATGGAAAGTGGAGCACAAAAATTAAGCTCAATAGAGGCTTATGGTATGTAAGAGCATTTGCAAAGTCCGGTGCGATAAGCTCTGCTTCTCAACGTACAGAATCTTTTCTTGTTGATTCAACTCCGTTGTATCCTGTCGGATATTCCAACTATGGCTCAAGCAGAGCAAATCTAATGTATGATGGAAGCACAGATACTTGTGGCGATTCTGCAAATGCAGGAAAATTTCCTTTAATTTTAGATGTAAGAAATCTGTCAGACAGCAATGGGAAACAGGTTTGGCCTGCATCCGTTAAGATGTGGTCAGCTAAATCTGCACAAGCTTTATATTTGGCTTGGACATGGTCCAGAGGTACTATTATTGATGCAACTTGGGATGATCTTGATTTAAGCATGGAAACACTGAATACAAGCGTGAAGGGTCGCACAGTTTATACTTGCACATTGCCTTCAGCAAATTGGGTTCGAATTACAGATGCATCTGGCTTTATTGAGAAAAATGGACCTGTTTATGAAATGACTTTGCCAAAGTCATTTAAAGCAAATCCACCTAAATATTTGCGAGTACGCGGTACTCCGCTAAATTATGTTGCTGAGCTGGAGATTAGAACACTTCCTCTAATTGATGGATTGGTCTTAATCGTTAAATAATTTAATCTATAAAAAATTATATATTCAAAGGAGTTTAATATGAGCAGTAATTTTGAAGAAAATTTCAAATTGAACCAAATTAAGGGTGTAAATATTGGTGGTTGGCTTGTGCTTGAGTCTTGGATGAAGCAAAGCCTGTTTAAGGGTCTTCCTTGCTGGGATGAAACAACATTCTGTGCATATTTTAGCACCGAAGAAGGTTCTCGCCGTTTGCGTGAGCACTGGGATACTTTTATTACAGAGGATGATTTTGCATGGATTGCTTCTCATGGCTTGAATGCAGTGCGAATCCCTGTTGGTTTTTGGATTTTTGGTTCAGCATCCGGCTATCCATATCATCCAAAATACAATGGTAAGCCACACCCATTTGTAGACGGCGGAATTGAGCGTCTTGACCGTGCTTTTGATTGGGCAGAGAAATACAATTTAAAGGTTTTAATTGATCTGCATTGTGCACCAGGTTGCCAGAATGGCTTTGATAATGGTGGTATCTCAGGTGTGTTTGAGTGGCATACAAAGCAAGAGTATATTGATTTTACAGTGCTTACTCTTGAGCGCTTGGCAGAGAGATATTGCGATAGAAAAGCTCTATGGGGTATTCAGACACTTAATGAGCCTCGCTGGGATATTCCTGATGATATTCTTGTTGAATTTAACAAGCGTGCTTATCATGCAATCCGTAAGCATTGTTCATATGAAAAATGCGCAGTAGTATTTCATGATGGTTTCCGTGCAGATAGAATTTGCGATGTCTTTGGAGGCAAGATGGCCCCACCAGAGTACCAGAATGTTGTAATGGATGCTCATCGTTATCAATGCTTTGATGATTTTCATAAGTCACTTGATAATAAAGGCAATATAGCTGAGGTTGAAGGTCCTTTGACCAATGAGTTGCGTATGCTTCAAGAAAAGGCATATTGGACAATTGTTGGTGAGTGGAGCTTTGGCACAGGTGGCGAAAGAACAATGGAAGAGCATCAGGCATTTTACGACGCCCAGATTAAGGCATTTAGCAATGTGCTAGGTTACTTCTTCTGGAGCTACAAAGTTGAGTCAGGCAGGGTGGCATGGTCATTGCGTCATGCAGTAGAGAATGGCCTTGTTTTGAAGGATTAAAAATTTAATTTGGATAAGATTATGAAACAAATAGAAATACCATATGGAAGAACACACCTTTTGGCAAATGTTGCTGAGGAGAATTTATTAGGTGTTTACGAATCTGAGGTGCCTCAAGCAGCTGCAGATCCAATTGCAGAGGTAGAGAATGCTCTTGATAATCCGATTGGTTCACAAAAGCTTGAAGAGCTGGCTGTAGGCAAGAAAAATTGTGTGATTATAGCAAGTGATCATACACGCCCTGTGCCTAGTAAAGTTCTTATGCCTGCAATGCTTAAGCGCCTAAGATCAGGTAATCCAAATATTGATATTTCTATTTTGATAGCTACTGGATGCCATAGAGAAACATCACGTGCTGAGCTTGTTGAGAAATTTGGAGAAGAAATCGTTGATAATGAGAAAATTCTTGTTCACGATTCCTCTGACAGGTCACAGCTTTGCTTTGTAGATATTCTTCCTTCCGGAGGTGAGCTTGTTTTAAATAAAATGGTAATGGAAACTGATTTGTTAGTTTCTGAAGGTTTTATTGAACCACATTTCTTTGCTGGTTTCTCAGGTGGCAGAAAGAGTGTATTGCCTGGTGTTGCAGCACGTGAAACAGTGCTTGCAAACCATTGCTCAGAATTTATTCAGAGCCCATTTGCACGTACAGGTAACCTTGCAAATAATCCAATTCATGGAGATATGGTTTTTGCAGCAAAGAAGGCAAATCTTGCATTTATTCTCAATGTTGTAATCAATGGAGAGAAGAAGATTGTAAAGGCATTTGCAGGTGACAGAGAGGCTGCTCATGAGGCAGGATGCGCATTTCTTAAGAGCGTATGCCGCGTAGCAGTACCTACTGCTGATATTGTGATTACAAGTAATGGCGGCTATCCACTTGACCAAAACATTTATCAAAGTGTTAAGGGCATGACAGCTGGTGAGGCAGTTTGCCGTGAGGGTGGTGTAATCATACTTACAGCTTGCTGTAATGACGGACATGGTGGAGCCGCCTTCTACAAGGTATTGTCAGAATGTGCTTCTGCACAGGCCCTTTTAGATTCTATCGCAGATATTCCTCGTGACAAGACAACACCAGATCAGTGGCAGTATCAAATTTTAGTACGAATTCTCACAAAGTACAAGGTAATAATGGTTACATCTGATTGTGATCATGAGATGATTCGCAATATGAAGATGGATGCAGCATCAACAATAGATGAGGCATTGCAGCTTGCATATCAATATGTAGGATCATCAGCAAAGGTAGCTGTTATTCCAGATGGCGTATCAGTTATAGCAGAAAAAGCATAGGCTTTTCGAGAGGTTAGTTTTTGCTTTCGGTGCCTTTTATTTTGACACATTACGATTGTTTCAAAGTTTTTTTATTTGATATTTTAGAGTTTGAATTTGTGTAAAGGTTTGGTATAATTAGTTTTATCTAAAACGGAGCATTATTATGAAAAAATCTTTATTGACCATTGCACTTAGTGTGATTTCTGTTGCTGGTTTTGCTTCAACAGATGCTTGGACTTATAATCCAACAGAAAAAACATTATCCTGGACCGATTCAACAGGCTTTGAAAATGTTTTTTCAAATGTAACCGCGAGTGGTAAAAATTTAACAATCAATGAACCTAATGGCAGTGCAAATACATTGATTCGTAATGCAGATTTTTCTGTAGGTATTGAGGATGGATATGCACTTACTTCTATAGGTGGTAATGCAGTTTCTGGAAATCTAGGCATCACAAATATTGTTTTTCCTAGTACTTTAACTACAATCAATTGGTATGCTTTCTGTAATATGCCAGTACTGGAAACAATTGTTTTTAATGAAGGCTTAAAATCAATAGGTGACTCTTTTAGAAATAACACAGCATTGAAGACTATTTCAGGATTGCCATCTACATTGACTAAATTTGGATCTCCAGCATTTGGTGGTTGTACTTCATTGAATGTAGAAATTGATTGGCCAGAGTCTCTCACAACAGTAAATTCTGATTTTGCTAACACTGCAATTTCTGCATTCAAAGCTCCAAAAGGTTTAATTGCAGTTGACGGATATGCTGCATTTGGTGGTTGTACGAATCTTTCTTATGTATTACTTTCTGATGTGTTTGAATATATAGGAAGACGAGCTTTTGGTGATAATAATAAGATTGGTGTAAAACAAGGAATATATTTTAAGACATTCCCAAAAAGAGGCTTTCATGAAGATGCTTTTGCAGGAGGAAAATCTAAAGCAATTACAATTTATATGGAATATAGTGATCGTGATGAATGGAGAGCATTTGCAGAAACAAATACTATTTATCATATAACTATGCCAGAGAATTTTTCAGCAGAAGGCCTAATGGGTAAAATGAATAGTGATGGTACACTAAATGATTGGTCCTGTCAGGTTTTACTTAAGTGGTGGAAGGACCCAGATAAATATCCAATGCCATCTGTAATTTCAATTTTCTAACTTAGTGCAAAGTCTTTGCTAAAGTACAATTGTCTTTAATATATTTTTATTATTTTAGGAGTGTTTATGGCTAAATGGATTTGGTTTCCTGGCTCATTTGAACTTTATCATAGTATGTTACTTCACAATAGGCGTACAATCGCACGTAGATATAAAGATGCGAAATCTCCGCTTATGGGAGAGACTCGTTCAATGTACTATCAGCCAATGTGGGAAGTAAGCGGTCCTGAACATAATGTTGTTTTGCAAAAGGAAGCAACAATTGATAAAGAAGAAACAATTGAAATGCTTTCAAATACAGAGTATTCTCTTATCAATGTAGATGGCGTCAGCTATCCACGCAATGTGAAGATTAAGCTTTCTAAAGGACAGCATAAGGTAGTTGTTTCTGGCTTTAATGCAGAAGCATTTCCTGCATTTTACATTAAAGGCAATGTCTTCGCTTCTGATAGAAGCTATACTGTCCTTAATCGTATGCGCAGAGGACAAAATGCTGGCGAGAGCGAACTCTACACAGACGAGAATGACAAAGTAGAAATCTTTAAGTTTAAGTATAAGCCAGTAAAGCCTGTAAGTGTACGCAAAGTAAATCGTGGAACACTATACGATTTTGGTCGTGAACAATTTGCTAAATTAACTCTAAAGAGTAGCGTCATTAAAAAGGTAACTCTATTCCTTGGTGAGTCAGAGGAAGAAGCTCTTGATACAGATTATACGCAAATTGTATTAAATGCAGAAATGCAAAAGGGAGCTTATACATCTAATGCAGTTGCATTCCGATATGTGTTTATTCCAACAACTAAGGCTCATACATTATCTGCAAAGCTAGAATACTTACCAATCGTTAACAGAGGTGGATTTAAGGGAGCAAATGATTTCGTAAATAAGCTATGGGATATTTGTGCTTATACAATGCTATTAAATTCACGTGAGGGATTCTTTGATGGCATTAAGCGAGATCGTTGGATTTGGAGCGGAGATGCCTACCAAAGCTATTTAGTAAATTATTATCTTGGTTTTGACAAAGAGATTGTAAAGCGAACAATTCGCTCACTACGTGGTGGTAATCCGATTATTCACCACATGAATACAATTACAGATTATACTTTCTTCTGGTTAATCTCTATTTGGGAATATTATTTCTATACTGGCGATAAAGACTTTATTCATGACATCTATTCAGATATGAAGGATGTGCTTGCTTTTGTTGAGGGACGTCTCTCTCGCGATGGCATGTTTGAAACTCGTCCGGGAGATTGGGTATTTATTGATTGGTCAACCTTTGATTCTGATGGCCCACTTTGCGCAGAGCAGATTCTGTTAGCACGTGCTTATGAATGCATGTCTAATTGTGCTAAGCTAAATAATGAGCCAGAGGAAGCAGCTCGCTGCAAGAAACGTTGTGGTGCAATTAAGAAAAAAGTAAATGCATTATATTGGAACGACAAAAAAGGCGCCTTTGTTGATTCTTATACATCAGGTAAAGAGAACGTCACGCGTCATGCAAATATTCTTGCATTGCTCTTTGGTTACACCACAAAAGAGAGAGAGCAGAGTATTATCAAAAATGTGATTTACAATAAGAAAATCACACCAATTACTACTCCATACTTTGAGTTCTTTGAGCTTGATGCAATGTGCAAGATTGGTGATTTTAAGTATATGACCGATATGCTTGACTCATATTGGGGTGGTATGTTAAGACTTGGTGCAACAACAATTTGGGAGGAATTTGATCCTCGTAAAAAAGGAATTGAGCACTATGAAATGTATGGTGGTAAGTATGAGAAGAGCCTTTGCCATGCCTGGGGTGCTTCACCAATCTATTTGTTAGGTAAGTATGCTTTAGGTATTAAACCTACAGCACCAGGTTATGAGGCGTATGAGGTACGACCAAACAAGATGGCTTTTTTAGGCAACTTTGAAGGTAAAGTCCCATGCCCAGCTGGTGAGATTTTTGTTAAGGTTTCTGATACAACAGTAACTGTATTATCACCAATTGACGGTGGAAAGTTAGTTTTACCATCTGGCTCATATAAGATTGAGAAGAACAAAGAGCTTGTGGCTCAGTGGTAACGAACGTGAAGGCACCGAGCCCTCCGCACCACTGTGTCCCTTTGGCGTAGGATTAGCCATCTCGTGCGTCAAACAAGATTTTGTTTGTATCTTAAATAAATTTAAGTTAAAATTATTGCATAATAAAAATCAATAGTTTGTTTGTTTGTTGATTGTTGTTTCTTTTTGAGAGGATATTTTTTATGAATGAGATTTTTACAGTTTCAAGTTTAACAAATGTAATTGCAGGTGCAAAGCTTAAGCGCGAGACAAAGGGATCTATGCTAAAGAACGAAGTGTTTTCGTTTCAAGTGGTTTATCGCTATGATTGGTGTGCAAGAGAAATTGACGTAACAATTGACAGCCCTATTAAGAAATTTGTTTCTATTAGAATGGAAGAGATAGTTCCTGTCACTACACCTAATACTTGGGCAGGCGATGATTTTGTACTATCAAAAGAACCATTTCTGCTTCCAGATGTGCTTGTGCCAATTGAGAAGCGCCGCCCAACCGGAAGATATAATACGTATAGCGTATTGTGGTTTACTGTTAAGGGTGATTTACCTGTTGGCACTCACGACATTGTTATTACACTTGATTCTGGAGGCAATAAGCTAACCTGCAAGTATAAGCTAACAGTTGTTGATGCTAAGCTTGAAGAGGTAGATTTTAAATATACACGCTGGTTCCACTATGATGGCATAGCTCAGTATTATAATTTGCCAGTATTCTCTCCAGAATATAATAAAATAATGGATAATTTTATCAAGTGTGCAGTAAATCATGGTCAAAATATGCTTCTTGTACCAATGTTTACTCCTCCTCTTGATACAAGAATAGGAAGTGAGCGCTTAACTGTGCAGCTTGTTGATGTTGAGGTTAAGAATGGAAAATATGTATTTGATCTTGATCGACTAGTTGCCTTTATGAAGCATATTAAAAAGCTTGGCATAAAATATTTTGAGCTTAGCCATTTATTTACCCAATGGGGAGCAAAGGCTGCACCTAAAATTATGGCAAAGAAAAATGGTAAGCTTGTTCAAATAATGGGCTGGGATACACCAACAACTGGAGCAAAGTATAAAAAGTTTTTGAGTGAATTTTTGCCAACACTTAGAGCTCGCTTAATCAAGGAAAAGCTTTTCAAGAGTTGCTATTTCCATTTATCTGATGAACCAAGTGATAAAACAATAGAAGATTATTCAATTGCGAGAAACATTTTTAAACAGTATGTTCCTGATGGAATAGTAATGGATGCATTGAGCCATTATGATTTTTATGAACGTGGACTAGTGGATAGACCAGTATCTGGAACAGACGCTGTTATAAGAGAGTTTATTGCTAATAATGTTCAGAATATGTGGGTATATTATTGCTGTGGACAATGTGGTGGTAATTTATCAAATGTTATTATGGCATTCCCAGCTTATAGAAATAGAGTGTTAGGTGTTCAGCTTTATATGAACCAAATTAACGGCTTCCTACAATGGGGCTACAATTTCTATAATTCAGTTCTTTCAGATGAGCCAGTTAATCCATATTTTATTACAGATTGTGGCGGAGGCTTGCAGAGTGGTGATGGATTTATCGTATATCCTGGTAAAAATGGTCCTTACGACTCAATCCGTCACGAAGTGTTCTTTGAGGCACTTCAGGACTTCTATCTTTTCCATACGCTAGAGAAGAAGATTGGCAGAGTTAAGACAGAAGCATTATTGATGAAGTATGGCTTTAAGAAGAGCTTCACTGAATATCCTCACGATGAAGAGGCTCTTATGAAAGCACGCAGTGCTGCTCATCGCTTGCTTGGCAAGAAATAGAAGATAAAAATAGAATTATATTTTAGGGAAATCTCATGAAGCCATTTGAAAAATCAAAGTTTATCTGGTTTGAAAACGAAAGCCATGTAAATACATATGCTGAGTTTATTGGTGCATTTTCTCCTAATGGGAAAAATGCATCCATTCGCTTAAGTTGTGATGGTGATTATACACTTTATATCAATGGAAAATATGTTGCATCAAATCAGTACGGCGATTTTGAACATTATAAGGTTTATGATGAAATAGATGTCTCAAACTTTCTTCAAGAAGGGGAAAATGAGTACTTTTTTGTAGTATGGCATTTTGGTGAGGATTCCCAGCGATATGTACGATATAATCCTGGACTGATTTTTGAAATTGAGTCAGATGGTGAGCTTATTGCTTACAGTGGTAAGCATATTCGTTCCCGAAAAAGTAAAGCATTCAAGAGCGGAGAATTTAGAAAGATTTCTGATCAATTAAGCTTCAGCTTTTCCTATGATGCAACAGCAAGCTCTCTTCCTGTACGTTTATTAGATGCATCTGATTTTGCTGAAAGTGTTGAAGTAGAGAAAGAATGTACATTCTTCCCACGCCCAATCGCGAAAAGTTGCTTAGGCACATATGTGGAAGCAAAATGTATTTTTGCTTCTGAGGATTCTAAGCGTTTTCTTTTTGATTTGGGTCGCGAATATGTGGGACTTTGCTCCTTTGAGCTAGAGGCATCTGAGAAGACTTTAATAAATGTTTCATATAGCGAACATCTTAGAGATGGAGCCGTTCCTAGATTTATAGGTAACCGTGATTTTAGCTTTGATTATGTAGCTCGTTCAGGAACTAATACCTTTACTAGCTATATGCTTCGTTATGCTTGTCGCTATCTTGAGGTAAATTCGGAAAATCCAATAAATATTAAAACAATTGGTATTGTTCCTCAATTCTATGATGTAAAGGTAAAGACTGTTGAAATCAAAGATGCGACAGATAAGGCAATTTATGATGCCTGCGTAAGAACGCTTGAGCTTTGCATGATGGAGCATTATGTGGATTGTCCTTGGAGAGAGCAGTGCTTATATGCTTCTGACTCGCGTAATCAAATGCTTTGTGGATATTATGCTTTTGAGAAAGGGAATTGGGAATATGTACGCTCAAATCTACGCTTGCTAGCGGAATCAAGGCGTGCAGATGGTATTTTGCCTATTTGTTCCCCATGTGGCTTGTGCTTTACAATCCCATCATTTTCACTTCACTTTATTACAGCAATATTTGAGTATTATTCTCATACATCAGATGTAGATTTTGTAAGAAGTGTTATGCCTAGAATTGAAGAAATTCTTAAAGGATTTCTTGTGAATGAACGTGATGGCTTGATTTACAAGTTTACGGCTCCTGAGCATTGGAATTTCTACGATTGGTCTGATGGAGCAAATGGACGCACAGAAGTAGAGAAATCTTCAGACATAGATCCAATGATTAATCTATTGTTTGCTCGCGCATATAGATTCTATGCTAAGCTATGTGAAATTTTAAATCGTGATATGGCAATAGAATTTAATGTAGGGGAGTGCTTCCTAAAGCTAAAAGACTTGTATTTTGATAGTAAGGCAGGGCTTTGGGAAATGTCTGGAATTAAGACAGAACTTGTTAATTCATTGGCTATTTTGACCGGTGCCTCACAAGGTGAGGAGGCGGAGCAAATTTTAGAGATATTAGCTAATGGCTCATTAGCAGAATGCTCTTTAAGTATGAAATGCTTTAAGTACGATGCGCTTTTGTCTATTAATAAAGAAAAGTATCGTAATGCAGTGCTTGAAGAAATTCGCAAGACTTATAAGCCAATGCTTGAAACAGGCACTGTGTGGGAAACCGCTATTGGCCGAGATGACTTCTTCCTGGCAGGAAGCTTATGCCATGGCTGGAGTTCTATCCCAATATACTATTTCCATCAATTAGATGTAGTACTGTCTTAAACTACGAATCTAAGGTTAACCTTTGGTGTAAAGAAAATCACAAGCTTAGATTAATTCTGCTGGTTTTGTTGGATTTGTGTAGTTGTATGATTTCCTACATTTATGAGTTATACAAATTCCTTTGTTATCCATCTATCTCGTGCTTAAGCTTTGCGGCACAATTACTTGTGATTACATCAACACCCATATCAATGAAACGCTTTGCTAACTCAACTGAGTCAATCGTCCAAACTGCAAATTTAAAGCCTGCTGCTTTAACAGTGTCTACGTACTCTTTGTTTACAAAGACTTGATTACAATGGATATCTACGCCATCTGCCCCCTGAGCCTTTAAATCTTTAATCAAATCCTCAGCACATGGCCACCATGTTCCATTTTTATTTACATAGAACATTGTAAGGAATAGCGCCTCGCGCTCTGGATATCTTTCTTTGTAAATACGTACAATGTCAGAATGAAAACTGATAATTACTGTTTTTTCTGGAGGAATTCCTGCAACGTCAATCTCATGCACTACGGCATCAATAACTGCAGGATCATTTTTCTTGATTTCAATGTAATACTTACGGTTTTTACCTAAATATTGAAGGGTATCACTAAAGAGAGGGATCTTCTCATTTTCGTAGCCAGGCTTGTTGTTGTTGGCATAAAGAGCTTGAAGCTCTTCAAAGGTTGAATCCTCAATGATAATGCCCTCGCCACCACAGGTGCGCTTTGTGCTGGAATCATGGCAGACAACTAGCTTGCCATCTTTAGTGAGATGTACATCGCATTCCATGCCTTCTGTCTGGCGTTCAAGTGATAACTTGAATGCTGCAAGTGTATTCTCAGGTGCATCAATGCTTTCACCGCGGTATGATATCCAAATCATATTTCCCTCGTTGTTAAATGGTTAAAGACTGGAAATGTATTGCTTAATGTCTTTTAATGTTGTCAGATACTTGTAACCCAATTTATCAAGACGCTCTTGCTCAAGTGTCAGATTGCAATCAATTGTGTTTACATTATGTGTGTCTGAATTGATTACAAATGGAATACCTGCATTGCCAATGCATTCCAAAATTGATTGCTCTGGGTATGAAGTAGTCCTATAACCGCGAGAAATAGCACCAGTATTAATTTCAAAAGGAATGCGTGTTTTTATCAGCGCATTCAATGCTTTTTGCATAGAATTGATGTATCTTGGGTCATTGATGTCAAATAAATCGCCATGCTCATTGAATTTAGTAACTAAATCAAAATGGCCAATTATATCGCATTTAGTTTTTGCTACAACATCTGCCATCAGGGTATAGTAGTCATCAATGTAAGCATAAAAATCGCCATTGTAATGCTCATTTACATCTTCAATCTGGATCTTCTTGCTATGGTCAATTTCAAGATATTTACCATCTTTGTAAATTGTATGTACAGAGCCTAATGTGTAGTCGCAGCCTTCAGCAAGCTCAATATGAGAGAAATAATCCATTTCTAAGCCGAGATGGATTTTGATCTTATCTGCATATTTTTCTTTTAGCATATTAACTTCTGCTTTGTATCGGTTAAGCTTTTCAATTCGGCTCTCCCAAGAGAAATATGCGCTGGATGGAGCATGGCCTGAGAAACCTATTTCTGTGAAGCCTTTGCTAATCGCTGCTTCAATCATTTCTTCAAGCGTATTTGCTCCATCGCAATATGTTGAGTGTGTATGATAATTTGATGTAATCATTTGCTTAGTCAATTAAAATTGTGCTGATTGAGTCAGAAGGAAGAATATATGACTTATCTTCAATTGTTATAATTTTATCGGTCTTGTATGGATTATTAGCAAGAACAACTTTGCTGCCATCTGGGTTGATAAATGAAATGCAGCATGAGCTAAATTCTCCGTTCATTTTAACATATTTTGCACCACGCTTTACAAAGTGAGAGAAGTGCTTCATCAAATAGTATTCAGGATTCAAGATAGCTTTGCCATCTTTAACTGTGATTAAAGAATTTTGCTTCCAGCCCCATGTGCTTAATGCATCTTCTTCTAGCGCAATATTCCAATAAACATAGGCTGTTGTTCCATGTCTGAAATAGATACGAGCAAGGTCATAAATAAACATTGTGTGTTCCCATGTATTCTGACCGTCTCCACACTGGCTTTCTGTTTGGATAATCTCAAGATTTGGATAGTCTTCATGGGTTTGAGACAGAGCATTTCTTCCTGCCCATTGATAGCCAACGCCCTTGATGTACTTGCGAGCAGAGGATTCCTGCATTGCATAGCCGAGATAGTCACAGTAGCGAGTCCATGAGTAGCGACTGTCTGATTCAGGGCCATTGATTGTGCCAAAGAATATGTCTACATTTTCTTCTTCTAGAGCAGGGCCTAAATAGTCGCCTACAAAATCAGCAAGCCAATCACCACGCCACTCACATGATGGGAATTTTTGTGTGCTGCATGGTTCGTTTTGTGGGTGTATATGAATAAGAGGAATGCCTTCTTTGTGATATGCCTGAACATATTTCTTAAAATAGAGGGCATAAGCCTTTAGGTATTTCTCTGTGCGATTGAATACGCCAAAGCTGTATGTGTTATGTGTTTTTAACCATGTTGGTGGGCACCATGGGGAAGCAAACATTTGCATATCGTCGCGACGCTTCACACCTTCTTTGATAAGTGGCAAAAGCAGCTTTTGATCGCGCTCAATGGAGAATTTCTCCATTTCGAAATCGCCTTCATTATCGTTGTAGCTATAGTAATCAAGGGCGAAATCGCTAGCTCCGATAGGTGTGCGGCAATAATTGAAAGCACCACCATCGCTGTTAAATAGTTCATCAAGTACGTTTTTCTTATCCTCTGGAGAAAGCTTATTAAGTGCCTTTGCTCCTAGCTCGCTAAAGCAACAACCAAAGCCACGAATAGTTTGCTGTTCTTCGCCAAATGAAAGCTCAAAGCCTTTTTCATTACTGATTTTACCTGGTTGCCAATATGCGTTAGATGTACTTGTGATAAACATAAATTTTCTCCTTTATTTTGGTTGAAATTGGTTTGTAAATTCTCTATGTATTTCTTTGTCGTTATATTTGTCTGACGGGTCATCAAGTTCTTCTAATGTGTATCCAGAGCGAATTTCCTCAAGCTCTATAGATGTATCGTGTATAGAAAAATGAATTCTGAACATACGGTAGGAGAGTATTCCTTCGGTTTGTTCGTCATTGTATTTTATACGTTTACGTTCTATATTAAAAGGGTTTTCTGATAATTGCACTTTTGCAATGCTAAATAAATCGATAGCGAATTTCTGTAAGAACGAGTTTTGTTTTTGAAATAATTCTGTTTCTGTCAGTGTGTATTTAGAAATTACCTGCTCGTCTACCCATCCGGCCATAGCATTAGGGAAAGCATCTGCTTTAGGGATATATGGCTTTATATCTAAAACAGGTGTATCATTTAATAAATCAGATTCATCTACGATAATTTCGTTCCCATTGACAGCCAGGAGCTTTACACAGCTTAGGCCAATCATATTAGGACGATATGGTGCACGCGATGCAAATACACCAATACGTTTTTGTGTTGCTGTTGGGACGGGTGGGGTAACGATTGGCTTCCAAGAATTATTTCTGTTTAGAACAAAGATAATCCAAATACGTTCAAATCCTTCAAGTCCACGTAAGCCTTGCTCGTAATTTTCGCCTTTATTAAGAATGATTTTTCCAATACGGTTTTGATTGAACACACCTTGGCGTGGAATGTCATGCTTGTATTCAGCATCACACTTAAAATATCCAATTGGGTTGAATTCAATCGTCTCTTGCATAGTAAGGCTACTTATGTTTAGCGCTTTGTTATGATTATTTCTCCATTTACAGGGGCAACATTGAAGCATGCTTTACCTTTCATAACTGGCACAGCATAGCTTACATTGCCTTGGCATAGCTTTGCAACAAGCCATTCCTCTGGCACATCAACAACAATGCTAAGAGGTGTGTCAAAGCTTTCAGGATCAGTGCCTACAGATAACTCTAGCTTTATTTCTTCGTCATTGTCAGTAGGGAGTACTTTTAGGGAAGCATTATCGCGTTCAGTAATATACTTGTGTATGTCTACGGAAGCAGCTACCCATAAATTGCCTTTTGCCTTACGTGTGGCAATGTCTTGAACAAGTAATTCGTGATCCAGGGCAGGGAAGTAGAACCAGTCTCCTCCAACACCATGAAATATGATGTAGTCATTATTGCCAGAAGCTTCAATAGCATCAAGTGCATTTTTAGCATCATCATATGATTTTATGGAAAGACCTCCGGCATATTCAGAGCCATCAGGTTTCATACCTTCGCGTCTAAGTGTGTTGACTGAGTCCAGAATTACTTTTTCCTCTTCAATTGTTGCATTCCAGCAACAACCGCCAGGACGACCATAAGAAAGTATTTTCTTTGCAGGATACTTTAGTCCATCGCGTAGGACTTTATCATTATTGCAAATTTCTTCTTCAACGATTTTTAAGGTTTTTGCACCACAGTGACCAACAGAATGGTTGCCAATGAATACGATTTTATCATCAGCTTGGTCAAACCATCTTTGAAGCTCCCATTCCTTATCTTTATACCAGCCAGTGCATAGGTAAAAGGTTCCAGGAATGTTGTATTTTCTTAGGCATGGTATAACAATATCCATTACGCTATTGCATCCATCATCATAATATAGCGCAAATGCAGCCTTTGCATTGTTTTGCCATTTTGCAATTGAAGCTGTTGTATCCATGGAAAATCCTTGTGGTTAAGAGTGTTAATAACCTGAAATCGGTATATTTAGAATTGTCTTTTAAAATATATAATATTTTATCGTACTAATTTAATTCAAGCAAGTGAAAAATTTCCGGTACACGAATGTTTGTGTGGTGGGTTGTAGTGGAAGGACACGGATATGCACCAATTGACACGAATGCTTATGTGATGGATTTGGGAACCACGAAAAGGCGTACACGGATAGGTTTTGGTGTGGTGTTTTCAAGGACACGGATATGCACCAATTGGCACGAATGCTTATGTGATGGGTATTTGGAACCACGAAAAGGCGTACACGGATGGGTTTGGGTGTGGTGTTTTCAAGAACACGGATATGCACCAATTGGCACGAATGCTTATGTGATGGGTATTGGGAATCACGAAAAGGCGTACACGGATAGTATTGGGTGTGGTGTTTTCAAGAACACGGATATGCATCAATTGGCACGAATGCTTATGTGCTGGGTATTGGGAACCAC
>JAGCJJ010000009.1 GCA_017648065.1 Kiritimatiellia bacterium
ATGACAAAATTATGGAAGCAATCAGCGTAACTCAAAGCGAGGTATTTAATGCTGCAGTAACCTTTGCACGTACAGAGGGTACATTGCCTGCGCCTGAAAGTAGCCATGCAATCTATGCAGCAATGAAAGAAGCTATTCGTTGCCGCGAAGAAGGAAAGCATGAAACTATTGTCTTTGGTCTAACAGGAACAGGATATTTTGATATGCTCGCTTATGGCAAATATAATGCAGGCGAAATGAATGATTATGTTCCAACCGACGATGAAATTGAAGCTAGCCTAAAACAGTTAGCACAATAACACATACAATCTTTACTAGACAATATAACTAAGATTGGAAAATATAAAAAACCCAACAGAAAACACTAACAATTTTCTGTTGGGTTTTATTATTTTTACTAAGTATTTTGCTATACTTCAAGCACTAAGCCATCATAAGCAGGTGTAACACCAAAAGCTGCCATTGACTTAGTTATTGTGGCATGGTCAGGATGTAATTCTCGTGCCATATGTGATGTTACAAAGCGAACATCTTCAGCAAAGTATTTATATTTACGGAATACATCAACCATATTCTCTACCATCTTGATATCATTATGATCGAAGCTTCTCCAATCATTGATTGCGAACTCACCACAGGTGCATTCAAGCACCATTAAATTAATTTTAAGACGCATAATTGCATTCCACGTACGAGAAGGAATCCATGCAGAATCACATCCATAGAAAAGAATGCGACCATCCTTTTCTATTATGTATATGCGAGATTCTTCTTGTGGATCTCGAGTAATATGGCTAGCAGGCCATGCAGTAACATTATAGCCACCAACATCATGAGTCTCTCCAATTGGAAGCTCAACAAAATTAATTGAAGCAGCTGCTTCTCCTAATACCTCTTGCAAAGCACGAAGACATGCAGAATCTCCCCAAAGAGTAAAACCTGGATTATTTTCTGCTAAACGAAGAATTGTTTTAGGACTAAAATGATCCCAATGAGAGTGAGTAATTATTGCATTCTTAACTTGTGAAAGAATTTCTGGTTGCCCTTCATTCTCTGCAAAATGATAAATATGAGGACCAGCATCAATCAACAACTCAGAATCAACCAAAGCTGAAGAATATCTACGAAACTCCTCACCATGAACATATGTCTTAATATCCCAATCAGCTGCTCCTGTACCTAAAAAAGTTATTTTCATACAAAATTTTCCATTATTATTATTCTAAGTTTATTGCTTTAACAAACTGAGACACTAATATACACTAATATCTTCTTTTTTTCAAGAATATGGGATACTTGTAGCAAGATTTGTAAGAGGGATGAGTATAGGTAGCAACAAACACACGCATTTACCAAAGCTATTCCCTATTCGTAATAGCCTATTGTTTCCAATGTGTGCGTGCTAGCACATGTGTTACACCAGCAGCACTTGCAATTTGGTGCATTCGAACACCATCCTCTTGTGCTACGCTCTTAGCAGTTACAACATCACCAAGCATTGTTTCACTACGGAAAACCAGCTCCATCTCCTGCACCTGCTTCCCTTCAAGAATTTCAGGAGAAGAATCAAGCATCCACTCAATGTAACGCACATTATTTACATGTGCATTAAGATCAATCTGAGAAAAGCGCACAGGAAATTCACGAATTTCCTCTGCCTGAACATCTGTTGGATATGCAAAGCGACCAAATGGATTTTGACCAAAAACAGGCTCTTTAACTGTATTGGACGCCTCAAGCACCTGTGGAGGAATTACAACTGCCTTGCGTTGTGCAAGGTTAATAGTCATCCATTCAGATGATGCAACGGCTATTTGCTGTCCGTCTGCTCCCGTAACAACAAAATCACGATACGCAAAGAGTTTCTTACCACCCCAAGGAAAGGTTAATATCTTTAATGGCTCATTCCATATTGGATAACGGTTTACCTTTACACGAAGGCGCGTCATAACCCAAGTTAAATTCTCACCAACAAAATCTTTTTTAGAAAACCCAAGCTCATCTGCATGATTTGACGCAATCTCTTGAAGATAATTGCACAATTGAGGGAAATGCACATTACCTGTCGCAGTACATTCGTAAGAACGCACTTTATAAATATCCTCTTTAAACGTATCAACCATATCCATTTTTTACTTTTATTGTTTAAAATTTATATGGGTTAAAACACTAAAATAACAGTTGCCTTTGGAAGCTCCTCCATAACCCAATGAGTAGTTCCACCTGCTTGATATGTCCACTTACCGATTGGCTTAACACCAGTTACACCAAGATCAGCAGCTAGCTTTAGTGCTTTTGCAGCATCCCCATCTCCCAGTGGTATTACATTTTCTGACTTTTTCCATTCATCAGCAAATTCACAGCCGCCTATTAAAAGCCATGTTCCACCGCTACTAGGATAAAGAGCACTATTTCCAATAGTTGTTGGAGGAGGGCCCATAAACCAGATTGCACGACTTGCAGGACAATATGCCAGTGACTCTGAATTAAGCTGAACTAATGTTTTAGGAAGCTTTATAGATTTTACCTTTAAAAGATCTACTAACGCATATGTTGGCACAATAGTAAGGTGTGATTTTGAAAAATCAAATGACACATCTAGCTTTTTACATCCACGAAAAGCAGAATAACCTATACTTTGTACATGAGGGAATTCTGTAGGATATATTTTTTCAAGGCTTGAAGCATTATGAAAAGCATATTCACCTATATTTGTAATTGCAGCAGAAAATGTAGCAGATACGATTTTCCCATTATTACAGAATATACCATTAGGTATTAGGTTTAGATTTGGAGCAGAAAATGACGTAATAGATGTTCCTTCAAATTGATATCCATCTTTTCCCATAGTATCTGTAAAATTAGGAAGAACGATATCTCCAGTAAATTTTTTACAGTTTTTAAAGGCTCTATATCCAATAGATGTGACTGTTTGAGGAATATCAGCTGGTGTTAACACTAATTCACTACAACCATCAAATGCACTTGTACGTATTTTCTTTAGATTTTTTGGAAGAATAACTTTCTTTAATACCTTGCAATTACCACATGCACTTGTACAGATTTCTGTTATTCCATTACCGAAATCCACAAACTCCAATGCATCTGATAGCTGAAATGTATTTCCAACTAATGTCTCAACAGAATCTGGCAAATAAACATGGGTCAGTGTATCTGTATTCTCCATTGCTCCATTATTGAATTTTTTAAGAACAACACCACAATCTGCTTCAAGTGTGCGAAAATCTAGAACACCTGAGCCTGCAATATATGAAGAACCTTGAGATTTACCTAAAGACCAATTATCATCTGAATGCTTTGTTACGCCAATTTCCCAATTACCATCTGTTATTTTATGGGTAGAACCATTTTGATTATATTCCTCTACTGTCCAAGCTGCATATAGAGAAGACATCATCATAGAGGCTGCTAATACAGAAATAAATATGCTTGATTTCTTCATACAAGAATCCTTTCCTAAGAAATTAACTCTCAATATTATACAGTAATTATCAAATTTAGTCAAAGGGGCTTATAAATCCATTATAGTAATTGTAGCACCTATTGGTTCGCACACAATCAAACTAAATTCAAGAGTCCTATTTAGAAAAATAAGTCCTCCACCTTATAGGCAAAAGACTTATTTTAATTTCTAGATATAGTTTTGAAGGATTAGTAGATGCTTATGAGTGTTGCCTTTGGAAGCTCCTCCATAACCCAATGAGTATATCCACCTGCTTGATATGTCCACTTGCCCATTGGCTTGACGCCTGTTACACCAAGCTCAGCTGCAAGCTTTAGTGCTTTTGCTGCATCACCTTCTTCAAGTGGGATTACATTTTCAGACTCTTCCCATTGGTCAGCAAATTCACAGCCTGCGATTAAAAGCCAAGAGCCACCATTTGATTTTAGAGCACTATTATCCACTGTAGGAGGAGGGCCCATAAACCAAACATCACGAGATGTCTTATTATATCCAAGGCACTCTGAACCGAGATGCTTTAGTGTCTTAGGGAACTTTATGCTCTTAACCTTTTGTAGGTCAACAAAGGCATATGTAGGGACGGTCTCAAGCTGTGATTTTGACAAGTCAAAGCTTGTTGTTAAGCTTGTGCAACCACGAAATGCTTCCTGCCCGATAGTCTTAAGCTTTCGCATCTCGCCTGGATTAAAAGTAACAATAGGAGTATTCTGGAATGCTCTATAGCCAATATTTGTAACATTTGGCGAGCAAGTAAATGTCTTAAGATTTTTTGCATTAAAAAGAATTCCTTCTGCAACATTCTCTAACGCTGGCACTGTTAATGATGTTAAGCCTGTTCCCTCAAATTGATAACCTCCATTAGGATTTGTAAAATTAGGTAAAACTAAATCACCAGTTATACTAGAGCAGTTTCTAAATGCACAATTTCCAATTGTTGTAAGCGTGCTTGGGAAATCCTCTGGTGTCAATACTAATTTTGACAAACCATCAAATGCAAGAGCCTGTATTTCCTCTAGACCCTCTGGAAGATATACCTCGCTTAAAGATGAGCATCTATAGAATGCACGCTCACCAAGCTTTTTCATTCCAGAGCCCAAAATAGCCTTTGTCAAATTAACACAATTATGGAATGTGTTACCTGTTGTTGACTCTAGTGAATCTGGAAGATATACCTCGGTAAGACCTGAAATGCTTTCCAACGCTCCATTATTTGAAACCTTAAGAACTACACCGCAATCTGCTGCAACTGAACGAAGGTCAAGAACTCCAGAGCCTGCGATATATGAGCTTCCATTATGTCCAACTGGTCTACCAAGACTCCATTTGTCATCAGAATACTTATATACACCAATTTCCCAATTACCATCAGAAATTTTATGAGTACAGTAATTCCCTGTATATGGTTCAACTGTCCATGCACCAAACACTGTTGTTGCTGCCGCTAAGCCGAACAATGCGATTAATGTTTTTTTCATATTTTTACTCCTTTAATATTGTTTCATTAAGATATGCTCGCTAGTGCGGTGCTCTCTCGCTCGCAAGATACATACCCTTCGAGCATACCGCTTATCGGCGGGATAATGCTATGGTATTAAATCGCACCTCGCTGATGCTCGGGTGGATAACAATGCCTGTCGGCTAGATAACTTGTTTTATTTTATAGATAGCAGCTCCGCCATTATTCATTATTTATTAGTACACACTAATAACTGTGGAGCGTGGGTTTTCCATCATCACCCAATGTATTGCCCCACCTGCTTGATATGTCCACTTACCTATTGGCTTAACACCCGTTACACCAAGTTCTACAGCAAGGCTCATAGCCTTTTCTGCATCACCCTCCTCTAAAGCTATTAGATTCTCTGATTTCTCCCATGCTGCAGCACAACCTGTACCTGCTACTATAAGCCATATGTCGCCGCCATTAGGGTTAAGTGCATTTTCACCAATTGTTGGTGGAGGTCCCATAAACCATACGGCACGTGAGCTCTTATTGTATCCAATAGACTCGCTTGCAAGCTCAGTTAATGTCTTAGGGAACTTAATGCTCTTTACCTTTACTAAATTACCAAAAGCAGTTGAAGGCACATAAGTCAGCTCTGACTGTGACAAATCAAAATTATTTGTCAGGCTTGCACAATCATAGAAAGCTCCCTCGCTGAGAGTCTTTAGCTTTGTGAGCTCTGATGGATAGAAATCCCTAAGTCCTGATGCCTGGAAAGCTCTATAGCCAATATTTGTCACATTTGGTGAGCAAACAAATTTAGTAATTTTCTTTGAATCATTAAAAATAGCATTAGGCACATTCTCTAGCTTAGGAGCTGTAAATGAAGTAACTCCTGCGCCTTGAAAATGATAAGAACCTGTAAAGGTTGTTAGGTTTGGAAAAACTAAATCACCTGTAACTTTTGAGCATTGTCGAAATGCACAGTTACGAATAGTTGTTATTGTGCTTGGAAAATCCTCCTGTGTCATCACAAGATTTCTTAGGAGGTCAAATGCTCCATCCTTAATTTCCTCTATACCTTCTGGAAGAAGAACCTTCTGCAAGGAGCTGCATTTATAAAACATATATTCGCCGACTGCTTTCATTCCAGAGCCTAACACTGCATTTGTCAAGCTTGTGCAACTAAAAAATGTGTATCCATCAACTGACTCAAGAGAGTCTGGTAAATACACCTCTGTCATACCAGCAACATTTTCTAGAGCTCTATTGTTAGAAACCTTCAGCACTACGCCACAATCTGCTTCCACTGTACGAAGATCAAGAACTCCAGAACCTGCAATATATGAGCTACCTTTTTGGCCTACCACCTTGCCAAGACTCCATTTGTCATCAGAATACTTATATACACCAATCTCCCAATTGCCATCGGAAATTTTATGTGTACAGTAATTTTGATTGTATTCCTCTACAGTCCAAGCTGCATATAGAGAAGACATCATCATAGAGGCTACTAATACAGAAATAAATATACTTGATTTTTTCATACAAGAATCCTTTCCTAAGAAATTAATTTTCAACATTATACAGCAATTATCAAATTTAGTCAAAGGGGCTTACAAAATATTGATTTTGAATAGATTTAGGCTTTAACCTAAATTAAGACTTGAACATTAAGCTTTTTGCCAAGCTTTTTTGCAAGCTTTTCTGCTTCTGTTTTATTAGCAAACTTGCAAATGATTATATCCTCGCTACCATCGACTGAAAGATACACTGAATGCATTAGCTTTGATGGGTCAAAATTGTCTCCATGTGTTGCCTTTACCTGAATGCTTTTAATATCTCTTATTTTTCCAGACAAGCGTTGCGATGAATTAAATCCTCTGCCTTTTACATTATATTCACCCGTTGAAACATTAAATGAAAATGCTGATTCACAAAGCAAACTATATATAAACCATATACCCAATACACTGGAAACAACCATTAATGCAATAGTATAAATAATAGCAGATTGAATTGACATACCTAAAAATGCTGCAATGAAAAGGATAAAACATCCTACTAATGAAAATCCTTGACCTAAAATAAAAGCAACTATATTAAATGCAGCAAGAGTTTCTTGTGTTCTGGTAACTTTATTAGACTTTGTAAAAACCAGCTTACAAAATTTTGGTTTGTTTTCAAATATTGTCACAATATATATCCAAAGGTTATTTTCTTTTAAAAGCTATCTACTATTCTTTCTGCCAAAGCACGCTTTGACGGAGGGTGAATATCATCTTCTTCACAAATATCTGCACAAGGGACTGTATTCACACCTTTTACAAGCTCTGGGATTTTGGCCTGCACGCGTTGGATTGCCTTCCATTCTTCATCCTTGCGCCAGATGTAGTTAGCAATCTGCACAATTGTTATTGGAAGCTCTGCATCATGAAAGTCTGTGCGAAGCTGATCAAAATATTCTAATAAGAGCTTATCATAAACTTGAGCATCAGATGCTGATGTATTAGATTCTCCTTGATAGAAAACAACCCTGCTTATGGCATAAGGCACAACCTTTAACATCATTCGCTCATATAAAAAGCCATCACTATTCCACGCCCCATAGGTTTCGTGCATTGAATCAAGATGTCGTGCTCCCATTGGCACAAAAAGCTCTGGCTTTGTGGCACGGTCATATGCCAGCCAGCTTTGTATTGTGGAAGCTCCTTGATAGCATGCGATAATTCCAACTGCTACACCTCGCTCCTGACAAAGCTTTTGCCCCATAAAATAACCAATAGCTGTCCAATATTTTGCTGTTTCTTTTTCGCAACGCTGCCAGCCATCATTTGTCTTAAAATGTTCACCTGTATGGCGTTCATAATCTATTGAAAAAAGGCGAAGCAAATTTTCTGAGCGATAATTTTCTACTGGCTCATTTGTGTTTCCCAATTTCATCTCTGCATTTGACTGACCTGTAACGAGGATTACCTCGCCCACATAAATATCAGTCAAACAGATGCTCTCACCTGCAGACTCTGCCACAAGGTTGAATGGGCCACCGCACTCCATTTGTGGCAAGGTAACCATCCACTTACCATCTACTGGTTGTGCTTCTCCCACTACCCCATTAAAGGAAATCTTTACTGTTGTATCTGCCTCTCCATAAATGCGAATAGGTTTAGAATGAGGAAATACAGCTGAATTTGTAAAAAATGGATTAAGAGAAAATGACATAGTCTACTCCTTTAAAGCAATATGATAATCTATACTCCCAATATCTATAATAAAATCAATAAAAAATCAGGATAATCCAAGTACTTTTCTAAAATGAATAATAGAATCAAAATATCCGTCCGCCTCAACAACTGGAGAAAGATGACCTAAATAAACAAGTGCAGCCCTTGCCGAAACTCCAGAAGGGCGTTCTATCGCTCTTATTTTATTGTCTACCTCATTTATTATTTCTCTGCCAATTTCTTGACGACGTTTTATCTCGACAACGCAAATGGTTCTTCTTGTTTGTATAAGCAAATCTATTTGACATCCTTTTTTGCTTCCACCAACACGTCTATATGGTGCAGCAGATGTAACCAAAGTCCCTTTTAAATTGATTAGTGGGATTAGCTCTCTATAATTATTAACTACTAAATTTTCAAATGCTAAACCTAGTACGGTTTCTATTCCTTCTAATGCTTCTAAAGAAACACAATCAAATGCACCATCATCAATAATTCTTTTCATTGGTTCTATATATTTTATATAAAACCTAGAATAATTATCTCTTAAACGAAAGCGAATTTCTCTTGAAGGTTTTCCTGTCTCAGGATTGATAGATACATCACTAGAAACAAGCCCCGCTTCTTCTAATCGTCTTAACGCAGCAGAAACTCTACCTCCCTTATCTACTCGAAGTATTTTAGAAATTTCCGTACCCGTTTTAGAACCATCCGCTAAACATCTAAGAACTTGAGCAGAAAAGTCTTGTTCTTTACTTATGACATCATTAAACATTTCGTCAAAATCAGTTCTTAGAATACTATTAGGCATAAAACAAAGACGTCTAATATTTTCAAAAGCTGAAAGCGAAGGATTTATCTCCTCTAGATATCTAGGAACACCGCCTGTGACAGAAAGAACATCTATAATTTCTCTTTCATCTATACGCGAAGCTGCTTTACCCCAAAACTTAACACAATCTGAAATTGGTAATTCTTTAAGAACGATATCCAAGGAGCGTCTTCCCAAGAAAGCACCATTGTCTACAATATTTTCTCGAATCCATGTTGAGACACTTCCACAAACAACAAAAATTAATTTTTTATGTTTTTTGAATAAATTATCCCAAGCCATTTTAAGGTCAGAGGCAAAACTTTTGTCATAATATGCCATCCACGATACCTCATCGAGCAAGACAACTGTGCGCTCAGAATCATTTATTTGTGTATCAATTCTTCTAAATGCATCCAACCAGTTGGATGGAGGTGTTGATTCTATCGATGTTTGGTTAGCAAGTTGTTTAGCAAAAGTAGCAAGTTCGTCATTGTTAGTTAGTCCTTTTTCTGGACGACGCCCCTCTAATTTAATAAATCTGCTTTTAGAGCGTTCTGCAAAAACCTCAATAAGAGTACTCTTACCGATTCGTCGACGTCCTCTACAAGTAACAAGCGATGCAGTTTGTTTTTGCAACAGCGCATTTAACTGATCCAAAGCATTTTCTCTACCAATAAACATGACCATACTCCTTTTTATAGCATTTAATATAACAAAATTACGCATGAGAATACAACAATAAAATTTCCCCTAAAGTCGTTTTTTGAATTTAGGGGAAATTTTTTATGGCTTAAAAAAATTTCCCCTAATCTTGATTTTAGCGATTAGGGGAAATTATTTTAGATACCAACTTATGGGTTGCTTGTGATATAAGTTCTATATTCCAATGGTTAAATTAGAATGACTTTTTTGCAACGAGAATTAGTGTTGATGGGATAGCATCTAGCTGACCTTCATGGCTAGCCCAATCATCACTTGAATATGGGGCATCATCTATTGCTGCTGGCTCCTTTAGTGCAGTAACAATAAGTCCGGCAGCTGTCAGCCAATCAAACCATGCAGATACTGGATATGCACGAGAAACAACATGAAATCCATCTTCATCACGAATATCATCTGGCGGCTCAAAGTAGTTGGTAATAAATTGGCCTACCTCTTCAAGCTCGTTGCCTTCCTCGTCTTCAATCACATTTGCAAACCACATTCCATTGAATAAAGGATGAACAGTAGAAAGCATCAGTGTGCCACCTGGCTTAAGAACAGAAACCATATCCTTTATTGTTGTGGCAGGGTCCTGCACAAATTCAATTGCATGAGAGGAATGAACAAAGTCAAATTGCTCATTCTCATGGCCAGACTTCTGTAATGCTTCAAGAAAATTTTCAAAGCCAGCTACAGCAAGCTCAATCTCAGCTTTTTCTTCTGAAGCAATTCCTTTAGCATTTTCAATGCGCTCCTCAGAGATATCCATTGCTATGCAACGCATACCATATTTCTTATTCAAAAATATGCTATTTTGTGCGGCACCAGCACCAAGCTCAAGGGAAGTCGCACCATTTGAAAATTCTGGTAAAAGTTTTAATTCGCTCTCACCAGGAATTTGTGGTCCATAATGAAAATCTTCTAGAGATATTCGTGTAATATCAGCATACATATTGGAAATTCCATTCCAATATTCTTTTTGCTTTTCTTTATTTATGCACTCTCTCATAGGGATACAATGCTAAAAAAATCAGCCTGCAAAAATGAAAAATTTACGCAATACGTAATTTAGCATCAGCGATGTAAAAAGATTTGCAGCAAATGCAATTGTTGTTTGCATATTGTAGCGCTTAATCAACCAACGCATAATTGCTGTGCCTAAGAATATCGCAATTGCAGATACTGCCAAGAATAATAAAAATTCAATTACAACATTATGCTCGCCAGGCTGGAAAACAAAGATGCGATTTATAATATAGCAAACAATGTTTGATGCAAAGAATGCGACAATATTTGAATATACCGCATTCTTTGCACGCTGATCAGCGGACAACTCTACAATCTTTGCCTTAAACAAACGCACAACAATATCGTTCTGCGTAAGTGATGGAAATATCTTCCAGCAGCAAGTGTAAAATGTAAGAATATGAACAACTGTTGCTATTCCTCCCGCAAACGCATACTTAATAAATTGGACAATTGGATGAGCAGATGCCCCATCTCCAATAAATTGTGCCCAAAACTCAGCTAACGTCTGTGGGAGAGGAATTTCAGCAAATATCATTTTTCGCTCCTGGCAAATTATTTAACAAATGCACGAGCGTTGCGGAACATGCGCATCCAAGGACCTTCCTCAGCTGTGAACATATCCTCTGGCTTCCAAGATAGCTGTACAGAACGGAATGCACGCTCAGGATGTGGCATCATAATTGTTGCACGACCATCAGTTGTTGTGAAGCCTGTGTAACCACAGATAGATCCGTTAGGATTGTATGGATAAACCTCAGTTGGCTTACCAAATGTATCTACATAACGTAGAGCGATGCGTGAGCTATCGCGCATTGCTGCAACATCTGCCTCACTTGCAAAGTTTGCATAACCTTCACCATGAGCAACTGCGATAGGAATCTGAGATCCAGCCATTCCCTTGAATAGGATTGATGGAGAATCAAGAACCTCAACAACTGCCATACGAGCCTCAAACTGCTCAGAAACATTGTGAGTGAAGCGTGGCCATGCTTCAGCACCAGGAATAATATCCTTTAGCTGAGAAACCATCTGACAGCCATTACATACACCTAGAGTAAATGAATCTGGGCGAGCAAAGAACTCTGCAAACATCTCACGTAGGCGATCATTGAATAGGATAGACTTTGCCCAACCTGAACCTGCACCTAAAACGTCACCATAGCTGAAGCCACCACAAGCAACAAGACCGCTGAAGTCCTTTAGGTTAACCTTGCCTGTCAATAGGTCTGTCATATGAACATCAATAGCATTGAAGCCTGCAAGAGTAAATGCAGCACCCATTTCTACCTGACCATTGATACCCTGCTCACGAAGAATTGCCATATTAGGACGAGCATTACCTGTGATTGTAGGAATTTCTGTTGGGTCATATGTTAGCTTGAATGACATACCTGGATCATTCTCTGCATATGCATTCTTGCGCTCCTGCTCACCGCATGCTGGATTATCGCGGTGTATACGCATATTTACAGAATTCTCTGACCATAGGCCGCGAATTGTTGATAGAGGAAGTGCCATTGCTGGAGCACCAGCAGCAGTTACCTTTAGCTCCTTAGAAGCTAGCTCAACATCACCAATTACTTTAACCTTTAGACCAAGAGCTGCTAACTCATCAATTACAGCTGCTGCCTTTGCAGACTCTAGCTGTAGAACCATAGCAGGACCCTCTGTGAATAGCTCTGCAAGTGCTGCCTCTGTAGCTGCTGCATCTAGCTTGATTGTGCAGCCAATACCACCAGCCATTGCCATTTCTGCAACTGCTACTGCCAAACCACCGTCAGAGCGGTCATGTGCAGCAAGAATGCGCTTCTCTTCAAGAAGGCGGTTTAGCTTCTCAACAAATACCTTTAGCTTCTCTGGGCATGCTGTATCAGCAACATCGCCACCAGAAAGATTCCATGTCTGAGCTAAGATGCTTCCTGCAATTGGATTACCCTCAACAGAGAAATCAACCATAGCAAGAACAGAGTCCTTACGCTTCAATTCAGGAGTAACTGACTTGCGAACATCTGTTACAGGAGTAAATGCGCTAACAATCAAAGACAATGGTGAAAGCTGGCGATGTGCCTCGCCTGTCTTTGCATCATTCCATAGAGTGCGCATTGAAAGAGAATCCTTACCAACAGGAATTGAAACGCCAAGTGCTGGGCAATAATCAATACCAACAGCCTTAACTGTGTCAAATAGCTTTGCATCCTCGCCTTCCTCACCGCAAGCACACATCCAGTTTGCTGATAGCTTAATATCACCAATCTTTGAGACACCTGCTGTTGAAAGATTTAGCACAGCCTCAGCTACTGCTAAGCGGCCTGATGCAGGAGCATTTGCAACTGCAACTGGTGTACGCTCACCGCATGCCATTGCTGCACCTGTGTAATCCAAATAACCAGTTGTTGTGATAGCATTATCTGCAACTGGTAGCTGGTAAGGACCGCACATCTGATCACGGTGAACCATACCTGTAATTGTACGGTCAGTAATTGTAATCAAGAAGGTCTTGTCAGCAACTGTTGGGTGCTGAATTACGCGCTTGAATGCCTCCTCCATTGTTGGAAGCTTATCAAATTTTACTGGAGGCAATTCTGTTGCAACATGCTTAACATCGCGAGTCATGCGAGGTGGCTTACCAAGCAATACAGACATATCCATATCGATTGGGTTGTTATCAAAATGCTCATCCTTCAGTACAAGCTTACCATCAGCTGTTGCCTCACCGATAAATGCTACTGGGCAGCGCTCACGCTCACAAATTTCCTCAAAGCGTGCCTTGTCCTTTGCGTTGATTGCAAGAACATAACGCTCCTGAGCCTCGCAGCACCAAATTTCCATAGGTGACATAGAAGGCTCTTCATTGTGGATGCTGCGTAGGCTAAATACACCGCCTGTCTTCTCAACAAGCTCAGGGCAGCCATTTGAAAGACCACCGGCACCAATATCATGAATTGAAAGAATTGGATTTTCTTCCTTCAGAGCAACACATGTATCGATAACCTCCTGACAGCGGCGCTGCATCTCTGCATTACCGCGCTGTACTGAGTCAAAGTCAAGATTCTCAGCATTATTACCTGATGCCAAAGAAGAAGCAGCACCACCACCTAAACCAATGCGCATTGCAGGACCACCTAGCTGCACAATCAATGAGCCAGTAGGAATTTCCTGCTTGTGTACCATACGGCGGCGAATATTACCCATACCACCAGCAAGCATGATTGGCTTATCATAGCCATAGAACTTGCCATTGCAATTTTCCTCATAAGCACGGAAGAAACCGCATAGCTGAGGGCGACCAAACTCGTTACCAAATGCAGCACCACCAATTGGGCCTTCTGTCATAATTGCTAATGGAGAAGCAAGACGTGCTGGAGCAGACTCCTCTTTTTCCCATGGCAATGGATAAGCTGGGATGCGTAGGTTAGAAACCATAAAGCCAGCAATACCTGCCTTTGTCTTAGAACCCTGACCTGTTGCAGCCTCATCACGAATTTCACCACCAACGCCAGTAGCAGCACCAGGAAATGGAGAAATTGCTGTTGGGTGGTTATGTGTTTCCACCTTCATTAGAATATCAACCTGATCTTCGCAGAACTTATAAGTGTGTGTAGCAGGGTCACATTCAAAAGCTGTATTAGCAAAGCCCTCTACTACTCCAGAGTTATCAGCATAAGCAACAAGAGTACCTTCTGGGTGCTGCTTATGAGTATTGCGAATCATACCAAACAGAGAAGTATCCTTCTTCTCTCCGTCAATAATCCATTCAGCATTGAAAATCTTATGACGGCAATGCTCTGAATTTACCTGACCGAACATAACAAGCTCTGTATCTGTTGGATTTCTACCAGCTGTTGTGTAGGCATTAACAAGATAATCAATTTCGTCAGAAGAAAGAGCCAAGCCCATGCCTGTATTTGCTTCTTCAAGAGCTGCACGACCCTTAGCAAGAACATCGAACACCTTGCCAGGTGCTGGATCCTGCATATCAAACAAATCTTCCATCTCTGTGTATACGCCTTCAATCATGCGATCATACATCACTGGATATGCTGGAGCAAGAGCCTCTGGAGCAAGCACTGCGCCAGTAGCTGTATCCTTAGCGATAAGGCTTACTGCGCGCTCAACACGTAGAACAACATCACCCAAACCACAGTTGTGGAAAATATCTGTTGCCTTTGAAGACCAAGGTGAAATTGTACCCTTACGTGGAGAGATATAAAGAGCGCCTGGAACTGTTGGCTTAGCTTCTGCGCCAAGCAACTGAAGTGCACGAGCAACCTGCTCATCTGTAAGAGGTGCACTAAGCTTTAGAAAATAAACAAATGTAGCCTCAATTTCAATTGTCTTATCAATTGCTGAAGAGATAGCTGACTCAAGAAGCTTTTTACGAAATGCAGGGAAAGCGTTACCACCCTGGAGTGTATATATTGCCATAAGAAATTCCAATTTTAGAATAGGATTGATGTAAAAGGCAAAAATTGCCATAAAATAATGTAATTATTTTACCTAAAATCGGTCTCATAATCAACCGAAAACAACAGCCCAAAGCACAAAAAACTGGGATTGTAGTTTTAAGGTGATTAGACAATGCGTGAGCCCTAGTATGTCATACATTTGAAAGAGGTTAGCATGCTCTGAATCATCTTGATTCGATTACGCAATTTGAAATATATAAGTTTTACAAATTTCTAAAAACCCACCAAAAGATGACAATAACAAAGATAATTCTTGAAGTCCACTTGTGTAATCGAAATCTTCTATTAAATATCAATAAAATTATTACAGGTATTGATGCTACCATCAATGGATTTAACTTAAGCGCATCTACAAACCTTAAATTTAACAATGCATGAATACCTCTAAGAGTTCCGCAACCTGGACATTGATATCCTGTGAGAACTAAAAAAGGACACCTTGGAAAGTGTTGAATATCTGAGGGATTAAAAAAATACAAAAAAAACAATATGCAAATAGCCGAAATTCCTAGTATCAAATAAGGATTTTTCTGAAAAAAAGGTTGCATATTTATAAATACGTAAACATTATGATACAAAAGAAATAAGGGGAAAGAATTTTGATCTAAAACAAAATCTTCCCCTAAATAACATTACATTTTTAACTTTTAAGCGAATTATGCTTCTGCAAGTCCTACTAATATATTGAGCATAATATATAATATACCACCCAATAAACCAGCACCTAAAGAAATAAAAATCCATAGCTTTGCCTTTTTAGATGCGTTAATAGCTCCTGATATATCCCCTTGAGCTAATTTTGTATTTACATTTGATGAGTTTATTAATGATACAATACCAAAAGGAATGCAACAAAACAATGTTACTAAAATTGCAGGAACTAAATAGTTTGGAATATTATTATTATTTTGAACCACACCCTTTGGCTTAACAGCGCCTCCTACGACAAAATTATTATTGCATACTGGACACCTAACTGTTGTTCCAACAACACTAGAATCTGATTCAAGACTTCCATTACAATGAGGACAAGTTACATTCATTTACATCTCCTTTA
>JAGCJJ010000010.1 GCA_017648065.1 Kiritimatiellia bacterium
ATATGCAATCAAAGAGTTTTCAATCAAACCTTTTTGTACGTGAACACCAATTCCTGATTGATCTGTATCATAAAGCACATTGGAGTTATTATTTGTAATTACACAACGAGTAACGTAAGCATTGTCACTATTCATGTAAATACCGATACCTCTTGAATAACGTACATTTGCATAACCATTGCGAACTACGCAATTTGAAACACTTCCGCCTCGGGTATGAATACAAATGTTTCCACCCATAGAAGACTCACCATTATATGCATCCGTACGTATTCCTCCAGAAACAACAATATTTGCCAGAGAACTACCTTTGTTATCCAAGTAGAACACACGACTGGAAGCAACATTCTCTACAACTACATCCTCGGCTTTTCCTGTTAATCCAATGACCTTGATAGCATTAGTAATAGAGACCATATCTGTCTGTTCATATCTACCCTTGTCCATATAAACAGTACCAAAGGTATAACCGATAGCCTCAATAGACTCTATTGTATTTGCTATACTTGCCTTTGCTGTTGCAAGAGTATAACCATCATTTTCATCAGAACCCTCTGTAGAAACATAACGAACAGATGCATCAACACCATTTGGTGCAAATACAACTTTCATATCATAAGGCTTATCTACTGTAAATGTAAAAGAGGATGATGTTGTATCTGCACCTGCTGGAGCATCAAAGATATGTGAAACCCACTCTCCTTCTGCAGGTAAAGCTACAAAAGAAAGCTCAGCTCCTTCATCATACCAATTTTCTATATCAGTAACAGTACCATTTCCACAAACAACAGATGCCTTTACATAAAACTGCCTTTTGAAATTCCAAACTAACTCGTCATTAAGACAATGAGTATATTCAAAAGTATTTTCTGTTCCGCTTTGAACAAGTTCTTTCTCGCCTGTCTCAACATCTACAATTTTATAGTGAGAATAGCCAATATTTATATAACGCTCAACACCATTCTCCATTGTTATCATCTCATCAACAGATGCAGTAAAAGTATCATTTGGAGAAATATCAATCAAAGCGCCATAAGCAGGAGAAGAAACACCTATATTTCCTAAATTACCAGAAATAATTAAAGAAGGATTTGAAGAAACTACCTCACCATATGATAGGAATGAATCCTTACGTGCAGTATCATATTCAGCCTTTACCCAATCAGCAGAACGAACTACACCATAGGCAAAACGGACCTCGTCCATATCACCTCTCCAAGTATTTCCTCCATGTACACCAGAACCAATTCCAAGATATGTTGAATTATTATTTGCAGATGCTGCAGATGATGTTCCTTCATTAGTAAGAACACCATTTATATATACAGTTCGTTTAGAGTTATAATAAATAATATCTAATTTATGCCATCCGCCACCACTTGAAGAACCAGGAGTGGAAATAGCAAATTTACTAGCTCCTGTTCCATAGATATAAGTTGTGCCATATGAATTTGCAGTACCAAAGCCCCAACCATTACCACCACTGGTATGGCCAGCCTTTGTTGTCATAATTGCATCATAAGAAGCAGAACCATTATGTCTGATCCAAGTAGAAACAGTAAATACACTTGTGAAAGCAATATCTGTCCAATTTGTAACAATTAAGCCGCCAGATTTTGCTTCTGAACCAATAAACCTTGCTCCACCAATTGCTCCATCTGAAACAAGCACAGATTCTACACCATTTGTTGCATGAAGATTATTTGAAGAAGAATCATATGATACGCCTACAACATCAGACGAAGTTGGATCAGGGTCGCCTAAATGCCATACAGCAGTATATCCAGCAGAATTCCAGGTTGTACCATCTACAGCATAGCTTGGAGTCTCTGTAATTTCAGAATTACCTAAGTTCATTCTCAATTTAGTCCCATTTGTCAGTTCTGGAACAACAACCCAAATGAGTGAAGTGCCATTAGGATTCCAAGTATCTATTTCATGTTTATATGTAGTAATTCCATCAACACTAGTAAATGCGATATCTTTACCATCTGCTTGAATTGCTTCGTATGAAAAACCTACAATATTGGTTGGTGTAAGGGTGACAAGCACAGGGAAATTTGTGAGAATTGTCTCACCAGCATACCCTGCCACCTCAATATCAACATAAGAATTAAACGCAGCACTTGAAATTGCAGGGAATAAACCAACGCAAATAGCAATCATAGCGCTGGACATACGTTTCAGAATAGATTTCATAGTTAATTTTCTCCAAAAACTTACAAAAACGAGATAGAATATAACCTAACTTCTTCTAATAATTTATCATAAATAGATTTTAAAATCAATTTTTTGACAAAATTAGACGAAGTAAAAACTTTCGTAAACGTGCGCCTAAAAGTATAAAGAAAATGACTCAGATGCGAGCGAGCTAAGCACGCCAAAACCTTTAGAGAGTACGCCACGCCAATGCTTACGCTTGGCTCGCACGTTTAGAAAAAGCGAGAGGAGCATGTCGCTATTGCTCATGCACCTCTCGCAACGGAAGAATAATCGGTTTATTTTAGTATTGAATTTATGCTTCTACAGCTATTGGGAAGATTAGGAAACGTAAACAAACTCAATACCAAGAGCATCAGCAATACGCTTCAAGGTTTTTGCTGTGTGTCCTACACCTAATGCAAAATGATGTGTTGGGCAAGCCATTGACCAACGCTCTAAGAATCCACGAATATCTGGACCAAATGATGCATGTGTATTTGTGTTGCCTGTTTTTGGCAATTCACCAATTAAGCTCTCGCCCTCAGCAACAACAAATCTGAAGCCTTTGCGAGTCAAGCCCATTGAAAGAATTGTAATTGGGCCCTCCTTAATAGAGAACTCAACGCTTGCTCCATGACCTGGCTTGCCATGGAACTTCTTTAATGAACGAATAATTGGCTTACCTTGTGCAATCTTTATGTGATGAGGACCATCATGACCAATCAAAACGGTGTCGCGAGTAAAATCAATAGGATGAATTTCTGCAAATGAACCACCTGCACCAATGCGATCCATAATATACATTGCAAGACATGTTTTAATATCAAATTCACCACACATTGGGAAGCCTTGTCCAATCAACAATGAATTACCTACAATCATTTGTCCTGGTAAATCACGCTCGGCACTACCCTCTGCTCCCTCAAAATAATAAGCTAAACCATCAAGAGAACGAGCCTTGATAAAACGCTCCAATGCCAAAGAAGCACGTGCAGATGCTGTTAAATCATCAGCACGCAATTTTTCTGCAATTGTGTCAACACCTGGATCAGGTGCATCAAAGCTCTCAAGAATAAGCTTCTCTCGTGCAACAATCTCATCCTGAGTAACAGAAGGAAGCTCTCGCAAAATCTCATGAGGCTCACACATTGCCACATGCACACCAAATGCAGCAGCCACAGCTGTAGGGTCTGCCTGCATATCAAACATGTGCTCCATTGCATGACCCATCAAACCAATACGTGCATGCTTTAATGAGCCTAATGCAGCAGCAACGCGGCACCAGTCATCAAGCTCTGCTGCTACATGTGGGTCGTCCCCAGTACGTCCGACAATTACGCCTGCAACTGGATGGCCTAAACGCTCTGCTACGCCAGTAAACTCAGGTACTGAGCAAATATCGTCATTATAGAGCTGACGGAATGTTGTGGCTGTGGCAGGGTCTAATCGTGCATCAGGCTGTAAAGCAACAAGCACAAATGGACAACGGACTGTCTGTACAATAGCTGCAAATGTAGCAGATGAAGCATATGTTGCCATGTGCACCATAACAATATCTGGTGCCCATGCAGCAATTGCATCAGCTGTATCTGCTGCTTTTTGAGCTGTATCTACAAGACCAAAACAATTAACTGTTGCATTACGATTAACCAGCTCCTGCTCCAATGACTTTGTCTTTTCATCTAGCAACTCAAGCAGACCAGGGAATTGTCCCCAATATGGCTGATGACCAACAGAAAATAATGCGATTTTCATACTTTTCTTCGTTCCAAATATCTATTACTTAATTATAATCAATGTACTGCCTAAGTTAATTTCATAAGCACCAATATCAATAGCATTTCCAATTATGCGTTCTTTACCCTTTAGGTCAATTATAGAAAGAGGTAAATCTGTTGATGTACCACCATCTACTAGAATAGAACCAGCACTAGGACGGAAATCACCTTGTGCATAATTATTGAACAATGTTGTATAATCTGCAACTAATGTAGAATTTGGATCTGAAAATTGTACAGGTTCCTCACCCTCTGCTACTCGTGTAATAACAGAGCCTACACAATTCTTGAAGCGACCAATAACACCAAGAAAATCTATTCCCTGCTTAACAATATCTGTTTCCACCAATAATTCATTACCGACAGAAACACAATTGATTACACTGCCGTTTGAACTTATAACATTAACGCCACCTGCACGACGGCCAACATTTCCAACAATTGTACAGTTAATCATTTTTCCATCATAAACAGCA
>JAGCJJ010000011.1 GCA_017648065.1 Kiritimatiellia bacterium
CCACAATTTCCACCAATGGCGTAGCTGCCCGAACATCCTCAAATACTTATGATTTCAGAGGACGGATTTCTCGCAGCATTGATGAGCAGGGTAGAGTAACAAGATACTCCTATAGTATTGATAATAAAACAACATCAACAACCACGCCTTCTGGTGCAATCAACTTCCAGGTAAGAAATATAGACGGCTCTATATCATATAATTGTGGAAGCCATAAGCCTTACGAAATTATTCACTATGGTGTAGATTCTGCCAATGGACTAAATTGGACTGAAACCTACACAGCAGCAACATCAACCAATACGCCAATTCTAGTGTCAAAGGTTTATGAGAATGCACTGGGTGAAGTGGTTCGTAGAGAGCAAGTCTCTCCTAATGGAGCATTTATAGCAGAAGTTTATACCTATAATAATAAAGGTCAAACCACTTCAAGAATAATTCAAGCTAATACTGTAGAAGCCCCAACAGAGTGGACAACCGTTCGTCCTGTTGAGTCATACACATATGATAAAATGGGTTCACGCATTTCAACAACACTTGTTGCTTCCTCAGGAGTAAGCCGTTCAACAACAGTTGAAACAGAATTTTTCCAAAAAGAAGATGGTGCAGTATGGAAAAAGAATACTCAAACAGTGTCCTCCTCCGATGCATCAATTGCCCCAATTACATCATCTTTTGAAACAAAGCTTTACCCATTATCGCAAACCGATTATGCTCATACAATTTCTTATGATGAACGAGGAAATGCAACCCACAAACAGGAAAGCTTCAATCGTGAGCTTTCACAAACTACTACAGAGACCTATTATCCAACCTCAAGTACTCCGGAGGTTCAGATAAGTGCATTAGGAGCAATATTAAAAACAATCTCTTCTACATCTGTCACAAACACATTTACATACAACACTCTAAGAGAACGCCTATCATCAACCGATGGTAGAGGAAACACAAGTTCTGTCGCTTTAGACCAATATGGAAGAGTAACACATATTACAGATGCGTCTGGAGCTACCTCACAATTTATTTATGACAATGTAGGACGCGTAATTACAACCATTGATGCACTTGAAAATCAAACGCATATTGCGTATGATGCTCTTGATCGCATTGTTGCAGTGTGGGGAGCAACCTATACAAAAATAAATGCCTATGACATTTATGGACGACAAGTCGCTCTCGCAACCACGCGTGATAATTCTTTCTCCTTATCACGAAATGCCATCCCAGATATTACTCAAGCAGTTGCAGGGCTTGATATTACTCGTTGGACCTTTGATGAGGCAACAGGTGTTGTACTAAAGAAAATATATCCTGACAACACAGAAACACAATATTCTTATAATAGCTTAGGTCAAGTATCAGAGCACACTTGGGCTCGTGGCGTATCAACCACATACGCTTATGATGAATTTGGTTCAATGCTAAATAAGACCTACTCTGACAATACACCACAAGTATCATATACCTATGATGCGTTAGGACGTTGCATCTCTGGAACAGTTGATGGTGTTTCAACAAACACATTCACATATAATCAATTTGGTGATCCAATATCTGAAAGCCAAAATGGTACAATAGTTTCAAGAACCTATGATAATCTTGGTCGTCCAATAGGCTATTCACTTCCTGGAGAAAATGCTTATGGCTCATCAGTAAGCTATGCTTACGATGACTTTGGTAGATTCTCAACTGTTTCAGCTGGTACAAATCAATTTACATATTCATACCTACAAGGAACACCACTTATTGCATCAATCGATAGTAATTTTGGATTCTCTCGAGCAACCTCATACGAAAATAACCGTGATTTGATTTCGTCAGTTAATAATACATTTAACGATGCAACAATTTCTCGCTATGACTATACAAACGACGCATTGGGGCGTCGCATATCACGTAATGATACAATTGGTGCAAGTCAAAAACAAAATACTTTTGGTTATAACGTTCGCAATGAGGTTGTATCAGCAACCCTTGGTACAAATGAATATACATATTCCTATGACCCGATTGGTAATCGCACAACTTCAACCCAAAACGCAGAAGCAAAATCATATATTTCCAATCCACTAAATCAGTATATAACCATCCAACAAGAGGAACAAACAGCAGCATCAACTTACGATGCAGACGGCAATATGCTGTCCTCACCTAGTGGCTGGTCATTTACTTGGAATGCAGAAAACCGCCTTGTTTCTGCTTCTCGTGGCGGAGCAGTGGTTCACTACACCTACGATGCCTTTGGACGAATGATAAGTAAGCAAATCATTGGTGCAGAAAACAAAACCATAACCTATACTTGGGATGTATTTAACATCATCAAGGAAACCGAGAATAGCATTGCCACATACAACATTTGGGGGTTAGATGTCGATGGTACAATGCAGGGAGCAGGCGGCGTAGGTGGCTTAATTACAGTTGCAAAATCAGGTAGCTTCTATTCGCCAACCTACGATGCAAATGGTAATATTACTGAGTATGTTAGTGTCAATGGTAATGTTGTGGCACAGTACCAGTATTCCGCATTCGGTGAGATTATATCTCAAAGCGGCGAGTCCTTCACACATCGATTCAGTACAAAGCCATACTGCACAACAATTGGCTTAATCGAATACCAATTCCGTAAGTATGATCCAGCACTCGGTCGCTGGCTTAGCCGCGACCCAATCGAGGAAGCTGGCGGTCTAAATCTATATGCATTCTGTGAGAATAATGGAATAGTTTATTATGATGTTTTAGGATATAATTGTAGTATTATTGGAAACATTAGAGAATTGACAAATTGGGAATTAAAAGAAGTCATATTGCATAAACAATGTGGAATGTCGGGTGGAAATATTTTAGTAGAAGCAATTTCTTTAGTTTGGGTTAGAAAAGCAGAAATAGAATGCTGTTGTAGATTTTTGGGGGTGTTTTCAGTAATTAAAAAGAAAGAGATTGTAGAGATAGCCACAAAGCGATATTCTTTTTCAGCACAACATGAAGGGAATTATTCAGTTATTCCGTTACTTGATATTTCTAAAATACCTCCTGTGGAGCTTCCGAATTTAACGAATTTAAATTCCCTAGTGGGGGATTTGTTAGCTAAACTTGTTTCTTCAGTTATTGATAAAACATTTGATTTTACTTTATATACAAAAGAATTTGGCAGTTTTTTTAAAGATGCAAAGAAAAAAACGTATTCAAAGTTAGAGAAAAATTGGATAATAAACGGTGATCCATGTAATAATAAACAAGATAGGTATATAATAAAATGAAAATAAAAGTTTGTTGTTTAATAATAATTTCATTATTTTTGGTTTCATACTATTGCGGTTATCTTTATGGTAATAAATCCTTTGTGGAAAACCTATCAGATAATGATGTAAAAAGATATTTAATCCATCTTTTTAATATCTATGACGTAAAGTATAATTTAACAGCTATTGATAACAATATAGATATATCTAGTGAACAAAAACAATTGCTACCATTGTATAAGTATGTCTTTGATGGGAAAAATAAAGGAAGTGATTATTTTGATAATCTAGATGACAATAAAAATGGATATGATATATTTTGTGAGTTTTTTTCTTTTTCCTATTATGATTTTCTAATATATCATACATGGATTGAGAAAATTATGACGGAGGGAAAATAATGAAAAAAAGTAATATTTCTCGTTTTCTACTAAATGCTTTCGTTTCTGTTTTAACTATCTTATTATGTGCTTACTTCTTTACTAAAGGAGAAGCAAAGGCGATTGAGAAAAATGCAATAAAAAAGGAAATAAAAGGTTTGCCTAAAAGTGCTTTATATTTTCATAATGTGTTTCATATACAAGAGGAATTGCTGACAGCCAATACTTTGTCTGCTGATCAGACTAAAACACCACTATTGTCGTTAGGTTATATGTATGATTTTTATAATGGTGTTACACAAAAAGAAAGAGCGGGTCTTTTAGAAAAAGCTCCAGAACTTGCTTCTTTGATGGATTGTGTACATCAAGATTCTCAAAAATATTTGGAGGTATTAAAATTAAATAAGCAGCATAAGGAAAGTGATGCTGAAATATTAAAGATAAATGAAATTGCTAGAAAGTATAATGTAGAACTTAATCCGAAGAGTTGGGAAGATATGCTTCCGAATAAAAATATTAAAGAAATAAGTCTGGAAGATTTTAATTATATAATCAGATATGATGCTACTCAATTAAATGGAATGTATGATACGATATATGAAAGATCTGAGATTTTATCTAACTTTATTTTTGATGATGAAAATCTGCTAAAATTTCTTCCAATTTTAGAAACAGAAATTTTTAGAGAAGAATCATTTTTCCGTTGGAGAATAGCACTGTTAGAAAAATTATCTAGAGAGTTTTGGTATTTAAAAGAAAGCGTTAATGGGAATGAGAAAACGTTTGCTGCACTCCTACAAATATTAGAAAAAGCATTATATAATCCTAAATTGTCCAGTAGAGCATTTGAATTGGTTTGTTATGCTGATGAAATAGATGCAGCAGCTCATTCCAAACGTATTGCTCTTGATTCTTCTTTTCCTCCAAGTGCTAGGTATAAAGCACTGATTTATTTATTTAAAAACGAAGCTTCCTCATTTGAAGAGGTTGCTCTAGTATTAGAAAAAGAGCAAAAGCTTCATCCATATATCAAGCATACTATTAAAACCTTAAAATCAATGAGGGAAAGCCTATAAATGCAAGTACATATAAGAATTTTATTTTTGTTCTGTTTAACACTAAGTCAGGATAACGCAATGGTTTCTCTGTGAATTTGCTGCACGAGAAGTATTACGCTTGTTAAATTTTCTTAATAATTTACATGATACAATGGGAAGAAAATGTTATTCAGTTCAACTTCTTGATTTAGAAAGAACAAGCCTCGATGAGATTAATATTAACATAAGAAAGCATTCAAAGAATGTCTATATTGTAGCACACGGTGGGCTTTTGGTTAATGATGAGGTTTTTGATGGGGAAAAATATTTTTGGAATTCTAACGACGATGTGAAAGAATATTTCTCATTATATACAAAAAATGCAAGGCTTTTTTTGTCTGACTTGGATGTAAATATACCTGAAGATAACCTTTTTGGTTGTTATATTAGTCCTAGTGTAAGAAAAAGGAGGAATAATTTTTTCTCTCCGAAATATAGTTCATTGAAAGCATTTAGGTTGCATTTTAATTTTACCTGCCGTTTTTGTAACTTCCAAAGTTGTATTTTTCAAAAAATCTGTTGATTAAAAATTTTTTGTATGTTAGTATTGCAATAATAGTAAATAGGTCGTTTATTTTCTTTACTTTATCTTGTCTAATATTAACTGGAAAACATATAATTACGCAATGAAAAAATTTATTACTCCAATGGCGTTGCTTGCTCTTGGATCACAAATGGCATTTGGTTCCATATATGCTGTAGGTGGTGAAGAGGCAAATGTTTTAAATACAACAGATTGTACACATACATTTTTAGAGGATGGTGTGTTCTCTTTGACACAAGAAATGGATGTGAGAATACTACTGGTTGGTGGTGGTGGCGGTGGTGGCCGCGACTGTGCTGGCGGTGGTGGTGCAGGTGGTATGCTTGAAATTGACTCTGTGAGATTACCTGCAGGATCCTATAATGTAATAGTAGGACAAGGTGGTGCAGGAGGTGTTCAAGCTTCTGCAAAGGGAGGATCTGGAACTAGTTCAATTATCACAACTGCTGATGGTACTGTGCTTTATGATTATTGTTAAATAATTAAAAATGAGGGCGGATTGTTTGCAGTTCGCCCTCATTTTATTTCATAATAAATTACGTTTCTCACCAAAGAATAAAAGCATAATTTAAAAGGAGAGTAGAGCTATGGCTACACGAAAAACGATTGATGCAACTATTTCTAATTTAGAATTGAAAGTAATCTCATCAACAAAATCAAAAAAAGAAACAACACACGCTATCACATGTGAAATTATTTGGCCTCGCCCTACAATATCCTCAAAAACCTATGCAAAGGTCATAACACTTGTTGATAAGAAGCTTCCACAGGAATCTCTTAATGCGTGGCTTAACAGTATTCTATTCAAAGAAACTACAGAGGGAAAATTTGGAGTAAAGCTATCTGTTTCAAGAGCACTTTCTGATTCCGAAATTGCATCATTTGTAAAGACATTATTGAAAACAAGTCTGACAGCAGGAGCAAATGCGGTTGATGATTTTGTAGATAATGATTTTCTTTCAGATGTACTTCAAGGAGTCTTGAAATATGGAGCGACCGAGCTGTCTGCAGCAAGTGAGCGTCAAGTAGCAACAGTAGAATTTGTATGTGATACATCAGAAATCACAGCAGCAAAAAGTGCAGGCATAGATGTGGTGTTACCACTTGTTGCACCAAAAGATTGGAAAATCTCAAATACTGCAACTTCACCGGTAAAAGGCTCTCGTTCAAGTGGCAAATCATCAAAGCTTCTTGCCAAGGGCGAGAACAATGGAACAATTACAATCCATCTTACAGCAAGCTAGCCCTCCTACTTACATAGCACCAATGAATTTGGTAATCTACAAAATTCCGCAATTCTGTACTTTTTGCATAACAAAAATTGATGTTCCTCATACTTGTTTTTTCAAAATAAAAATTATATAATAATTTGCATAAACAGACGGGAGCTTGTGTTACAGGCTGAGAGGGAGTAGTTATCTCCGACCGATAACCTGATTTGGATAATGCCAACGTAGGAACGACTGTTAAGCACTGGCGCTTATATGTCGGTGTGCAAATTTGTATGCAAAATGTGGAAGTTATCTGATCGGTAGCTTCCTTTTTTTTTCGTCTGTAAGTCTGTTATGGAGGAAAATTATGTATACAACACAAATGGATGCTGCAAAAAAGGGAATTATCACTCCTGAAATGAATATTGTTGCAAAGAAAGAATATCGCACACCTGAAGAAATCTGCAAACTTGTTGCAGAAGGACGCATTGCAATATGTGCAAATAAATTACATAAGTGTCTTGATCCTAATGGTGTCGGTTCTATGCTAAGAACAAAGATAAATGTTAATCTTGGTGTTTCACGCGATTGTAAGGATTACGATATTGAAATGAAGAAAGTTCTTGCTGCTGTTGATATGGGTGCCGATGCAATAATGGATTTGTCTTCTCATGGAAATACTCAACCTTTCCGACAGAAATTGGTTGCTCAGTGCCCGGCAATGATTGGCACAGTTCCTGTCTATGACAGTGTTATTCATTATCAACGCGATCTTGCAAAACTTACTGCGAAGGATTTTATTGATGTTGTTCGTATGCATGCAGAGGATGGTGTTGATTTTGTAACTATTCATAGTGGTATAACAAGAAAAACAATTGAGCAAATAACAAAACACAAAAGGAAAATGAATATTGTCTCACGAGGTGGTTCGTTAGTATTTGCGTGGATGAAGATGACAGGGAATGAAAATCCATTCTATGAGTATTTTGATGAGATTCTAGAAATTTGTAATAAGTATGATGTAACAATTTCGTTAGGTGATGCCTGCCGTCCTGGATGTCTTGCAGATGCCAGCGATATTTGTCAAATAGAAGAGCTTGTGCGTTTGGGAGAATTAACAAAGAGGGCATGGGCTAAAAATGTTCAAGTGATTGTAGAAGGACCTGGACATATGCCACTTGATCAAATAGAAGCAAATATGAAATTGCAGCAGACGATTTGTAATGGGGCTCCTTTTTATGTATTAGGTCCATTAGTTACAGATATTGCTCCTGGTTATGATCATATAACCTCTGCAATAGGAGGTGCCGTGGCAGCAATGAATGGAGCAGCGTTCCTATGTTATGTCACACCGGCTGAGCATTTGGCATTACCAAATGTTGATGATGTGAAGCAGGGGATTATTGCTTCTAAAATTGCTGCCCATGCAGCTGACATTGCAAAGCATATTCCTCATGCAAGAGATATTGACGATAGAATGTCAGATGCTCGCTTGAATTTTGATTGGGAAGGTCAATGGGCATGTGCAATTGATCCGACTACAGCAAAAAATATACGAGATAGTCGAAAACCAGAGATAGAGGAGAGCTGTTCAATGTGTGGAAAATTTTGTGCTGTCAGAAGTATGAATAAAGCACTCAATGGAGAAATGATAGATATCTTATAAGTGTATAAATAAGTAAAATCTTCGCCGAAGACTATGTGCTTCAGCGAAGATTTTTTTACTTAACAGGCGTGTTTATATCTTAGAATTATCTTCTGCCACGTTGAGGTGGTTTTCTGTTGTGTTTAGGTTTTGGCTGTGGGCGAGGCTTTGGTTGAGGCTTGTGTTGTGGACGTACATGATGTTTAGGCTTATGGCTTGGAGCATGATGTACAACCACATGATGATCATCATGATCATTTGCAGAATCAATAGCAGCACCAAAAAGTCCGCCGATTGCAGCAGAAACAGGAGCTGTGATTAATGCTTCGCTACCATTGTCAGCTGCAGCAGCACCAACAATAGCGCCAAAGATAGAACCGATGATAGCTCCAGTATTATCGCGTGCGAATGTTGTTGTTGGAGCAGCTAGAATAGTAATTGCGCAGATAGTTGCGATTAATGTTGTCTTCTTCATAATAGTTCCTTTCTTTTTAGCTTTCGCTGAATTATACTTTCTTTTCTTGAATCTGTATTCAGTATTTCATATTTAAATTCAGAAGTCAAGCATAAAAATAAATTTTTTTAATTTTTTTTATTACCCCTAATTTTTTAATTAAGTAGCACAATGAGACAATATCCTAAATTCGGAGTTCGAATTTAGATGAAGCAGTGCTGTGCAATATATTTAAGTTTCATTAATACATAGGAGACTTTGGGGACAAAAACGCTGTAGTTTCCCTGTATCCTTTTATCCCCTAACCTCTATTCTATTCGTGTCCATTCGCGCATATCCGTGTCCTTTCATACACACGCTCCCATTCGTGTTTTATTGTGTTTTACACCGCAAGGGGACATTGAGGACATAGGAGACCTTGTGGACAAATTATTTTGCGCTGTTAAACTTTTGTAATCCCTAAACCACCACACACACCCATTCGTGTGAATTTCTGCATATTCGTGTCCTTCCTTACACATTCTCTCATTCGTGCCCATCCGTGTATAAATTCGTGTTTGAGCATCCCAGCCTACTTTTGATATAATATATTCAAAATACTCAATTGGTGCTTGTATGAAAAAATTAACCTCAATTCATATTCATGGCGCATGCCAAAATAATCTTAAGGGATTTGACCTGGAAATTCCTCTCAATGAATTTATAGTAATTACTGGTGTCTCTGGCTCCGGTAAGTCATCCCTTGCTTTTGATACAATATATGCAGAAGGACAACGCCGGTACGTTGAAACTTTTTCTCCATATGCCCGACAATTCCTTGAGCGAATGGATGCACCTAAGGTTGATTCTATTGATGCAATCCCACCTGCAATTGCAATTCGCCAAGCAAATTCAGTAAAAACATCACGCTCTACAGTAGGTACTATGACAGAGGTGAATGATCACCTCAAGCTTCTGTTTGCTAAAACTGCTCAGCTATTTTGTCCTTGCTGCGGAAAAGAAATTAAGGCAAGTAATCCATCTTTAATTTGTAAGGAGCTATTAGATAAGCATAATGGTGAGCGTGCAGAAATTTTCTTTGAGGTACAGTTGCCAAAAAATATTACCACAACAGAAGCAATTGAAGCTTTCCAAAATCAAGGCTATGCCTTTGCAGAAGAGATTGCTGAAGGCGTTGTTCGTGTGCGTCAAGATCGTGTGGTAATTACAAAGGATAAACAATTACGCATAGCAGAAGCTTTGGAAGCTGCATTTCAACAAGGCAAGGGTCATTGCAGCATTCGTTTCCCTTTATCTGATACAATCGAACGCTTTACAATACTTTTTGAATGTGCTGATTGCAGAGAACGCTTTGAAAAGCCAACACCTAATATGTTTTCATTTAACTCTCCAATTGGTGCATGCCCAACATGTCGCGGCTTTGGTAAAACAATTGGTATTTCAATGAAGCTTGTCATTCCTGATGAAACACTATCAATAGCAGATGGTTGTATCAAGCCTTTTCAAACTGGCTCGTTTATTGAAGTCCAGGAATATCTTGTTAAACACGCAAAGAAAAATAAAATTCCAATCAATATTCCTTGGAAGGATTTGAGTGAAGAGCATAAGCGTTGGGTTATTGAAGGAGAAGAACCTCATGATGATAATCATTGGTGGGGTGTAAATGATTTCTTCCAATGGATGGAGTCGCGTTCATACAAAATGCATGTACGTGTAATGCTTTCTCGCTATCGTGAATATACCACATGCACAAGCTGTAATGGGTCACGACTCAAGCCTGCGGCACTAAATTGGTATTTAGTTGGTAAAGTTAAGAAATATAATATTCATGAGCTAATGCTTTTACCAATCAGTGAGGTATATGATTTTATTTCAGAGTATGGACTTACTTGCGATGAGCCAGAGGTTAAGCCTCTTCTTGAGGAGCTATTGCCAAGACTGAAGTATGTTATTGATGCTGGGCTTGGATATCTTACTCTTGACAGACAATCGCGTACATTAAGTGGCGGTGAGCTACAACGAATCAATCTTACAACAGCATTAGGAGCAACTCTTGTAAATACTCTCTTCATTCTTGATGAGCCAAGTATCGGTTTGCATACAACAGATGTGGCTCGCTTAGTTTCGTTGTTAAAGCGTTTGCGAGATGCAGGAAATACAGTTCTTGTAGTAGAGCATGATCCAGAGGTAATTATGGCTGCAGATCGTGTGATAGAGCTTGGCCCAGGAGCAGGTGCTGATGGTGGCAATGTTATGTTTAATGGTTCTGTGGCAGAGTTGCTTTCAAGTGAAGTTGCGTTGTCTGGGAAATATTTGTCATCACCAGTATCATTTAAAGCTTCAAATTATGATGTAAAGTCAGGAAAAAGAGCTAAAGCAAATTGCATAACAATTGAGGGAGCTGCTGAACATAATTTAAAGAATATTTCAGTAGATATTCCAATAAATAAATTTGTTGTAGTTACAGGTGTATCTGGCTCAGGTAAATCTACACTTATCAATGATGTGTTAGCAAATGCGGCGCGACGCGCCCTCGGCGAGCATACAGAGTATTGTGGTGAGCATAAAGCAATTCGTGGAATGGAGCGTTTCTCACAGGTTGTAGTTGTTGACCAAACTCCAATTGGAAAAACAGCACGCTCAACACCTATTGGATATATCGGTGCTTTTGATGAATTACGCAAATATTTTGCGGCACAACCAGAGGCACAAAAGCGTGGATTTACGGCTGGAGATTTCAGCTATAATTCAGGACATGGTCGCTGCCCAGTATGCGAGGGTACGGGTCATGAGCTTGTTGAGTTGCAATTCTTGAGTGATGTATATTTAAAGTGTGAAGCATGTAATGGTACTCGTTATATACCTGAGCTTTTGGAGATTAAGCTAAGTTGTCAAAGTGGAGAAAAATCAATTGCAGATATTTTGGAACTGACAATTGCACAGGCAGCTTATGAACTGCAAGCAAGCCAAAAAATTGTTAAAGCATTACAGCCTTTGCTTGATGTGGGGCTTGGATATCTGACTGTTGGTCAGCCATTGCCAACACTAAGTGGAGGTGAAACACAGCGTTTAAAGCTTGCTGCATTTTTAGCAGAATATAATAAAAGTAAAAAAGCAAAGGATTCTGGAGAAACATTATTTATTCTTGATGAACCTACAACAGGTTTGCATTTCCAGGATATTGAAGTTTTGCTTGGGGTTTTGCGCAAGCTTGTAGAAAAAGGAAATTGTGTTGTTGTTATTGAGCATAATTTAATGGTCATCAATGAGGCTGATTGGATTATTGATTTAGGACCAGGAGGTGGTGAAGCTGGTGGCAGAGTCATTGCTCAAGGTACGCATAATGATATAATGTCAGTAATTGAAAGCCAGACAGGTCGTGCTTTAAGTGAAGAATTGGAGCGCAATAAACTTCTTGTGGCAGAGTCTGTTGCTGAGCTTGCTCCTGAACCTGATAAAGCTGTAATCCCTCCAGAAACAATATGCATTCATGGTGCATGTGAGCATAATCTTAAGGGAGTGAATGTTTCTATTCCTTTAAATAAATTTACAGTAGTTACAGGTGTGTCTGGTTCTGGCAAATCAACACTTGCATTTGATATTCTTTTTGCTTTGGGACAGCGCAGATACCTTGAATGCCTTAATGCGTATGCAAGACAATTCGTCCAACCTCAAGCAAAGCCAGAGGTACAGCTAGTAAGCGCATTGCCACCAACAGTGGCAATTGAGCAACGAATCAGTCGTGGCGGTTGGCGCAGTACAGTTGCTACTGTGAGTGAATTGCAAAGTGATTTTCGTATTCTTTATCTTTCCTGTGCAGAGCAGTATTGTCCTGTATGTGGAGAAAAAATTACGAAGCAGACGGTTGAAGAAATTGCTGCAGCAATTAGAAAAAATCATAGCAAGAAGGGTTCTGCTTCTATTCGACTTATTGCGCGACACATTGCCGGACATAAGGGACAGTTTAAGGAATTAGCTGCATGGGCGTTGTCTCAGGGTTTGAAGGAATTGCGTCTTGATGGTGTGTGGCAGAGTACTGAAAATTGGGTTCTCCCAGATCGTTATTCAGAGCATAATCTTGATATTGATTTCTTTGGTGAGATTGATGCAACAAAAATTGAATATGCACAATTGGTTGAGTATATCAAGAAAACTGTAGAATATGGAAATGGTTCGCTACGTGTGCTTGATGTAAAATCTAAGCATGAGTATGCACTATCTACAGAGCGAGCATGTCCAAGCTGTGGCTTAAGCTTTGAAGAGCCATCACCAAAACTTTTCTCATTTAATTCAAAGCATGGTTGGTGCCCAAGATGTCAGGGCTATGGATTAAATAAAGTTGTTCTTCCGAAAAAGTCTGAGCATGAGGATACTCGCAATGTTGACTTTGCCACAATTGAGGCGGAGGCAACAGTTGATGCAACAGCAGGTGTCTGCCCAGAGTGCAATGGTGCACGTCTTTCTAAAGAGGCATTGTCATATTATTTCCATGGAAAGAATATTGATGAGCTTTGTTCGCTTTCAATAGCAGACGCAATAAAATTCTTTAAATCAATTAAACTAACAAAGCGAGAGCAAGCACTTGCTCCTACGATAATTTCTGATGTTCTTGCTCGTTTAGGTTTTCTTGACAGTGTGGGGCTTGGTTATTTGAGTCTTAATCGCGCAATACCAACGCTAAGTGGTGGTGAAGGGCAGCGCATCAGACTTGCAGCACAGCTTGGTTCAGAGCTTGCAGGTGTTTGTTATATTCTTGATGAGCCGACAATTGGATTGCATGATTCAGATACTGCAAAACTATTAAAAACAATTCGTGGACTTTGCGACAGAGGAAATACAGTTATTGTTGTAGAGCATGATGAGCAGGTAATGCGTGCTGCTGATTATATTTTGGATTTGGGACCAGGTGCTGGAGTAAATGGAGGAACTCTCGTTGCTGATGGCCCATTAAAAGAGTTGCTTAAAAATAAAAATTCAATTACAGCAAATTGTTTAAAGAATCCATTGCAACATCCAATCAACGGAAGCTATCGTGATATTGATTCAGCAAAGAAGCTTGTGCTTGATGGTGTAACAATGCACAATTTAGAGAATCGTCATTTTGAATTTCCGATAGAACGTTTATCCGTAGTTACAGGAGTTTCAGGTTCAGGTAAATCAACACTTGTTCGTGATGTTCTATATTCTTCACTTGCTCCTATTACTGGAGGAGGCAAACCAAAGCTGGTTGGTTGTAAAAAAATCTCAGGAGCGGAAAACTTCAAGCGAGTGCTTGAGGTTGATCAATCTCCGATTGGACGCACCCCGCGCTCTTGTCCTGCTACATATGTTGGATTCTGGACAGAAATTCGCGAGCTATTTGCAAGCAGTCCAGATGCTGCAATTCGCGGATATGATGCATCACGCTTTTCTTTCAATATTGAGGGCGGGCGCTGCTCTGAATGTGGAGGACAAGGTGTGGTACGTTCAGAAATGAGCTTTTTGCCTGATGTGGTAACTCAGTGCCCAATTTGCGGAGGCAGTCGCTTTAATGAAGAAACGCTTGCGGTACGTTATTGTGGAAAGACAATAGCAGATGTATTGGCAATGGATGTTGATACAGCTCTTGAATTTTTTGGTAATCATCCAAAGCTACATTATTCTTTAACATTGCTTAAGGAAGTAGGTTTAGGATATCTTTCTCTTGGTCAGCAAAGCAGCACATTAAGCGGAGGCGAGGCACAGCGCATTAAGCTTGTGGCAGAGTTGGCTCGTTGCACACCAAAATTAGGGCAGCGGGAGCAGGCAACACTTTATGTGCTTGATGAGCCTACGGTTGGGCTTCACATGTCAGATGTACTTAATTTGATTAAGGTTGTTCATAAGCTTGTGGAGCATGGGCACACGGTGATTATGATTGAGCATAATCATGATGTTGTTGCAGAAGCAGACTATGTGTTGACGCTTGAGCGATAGTGTTGTGCTTAATATAATAAAGCAGAATGAAATTTTTATGATTTGTTAAATCACATTGGCGTAGATATATAGCATTGTGTCATATAGGTGTGGAGTTTTGTCGCGCAATTAGTATTAAAATATGGTTCGAGTTTAACTTACCGGTTATTGATTAGGTTGTTGAGTAAATGTTTTTGATAATGAGCATCTCTTTTGATGGTAATGAGATTTGATGTTATGGAGAAAAAATTTCAATTTTCTGACGATAATAAGCGTTATCATACGCTTAGTTATCATTTGAAAAAGACATTTTGTGGCAGGGTATTTAAGGCGGTAATTGATGCAGGGTTGAATTGTCCTCATGCAATTACAGGAGGCTGCACATATTGTGTAGAAAATGGAAGTGAATTTTCTCATTCAAGTTCGTTGTCAATCACAGAGCAGATAAAGCTTGAACGTGAGCGAATATTTTCCAAATATGGTGATGTTGGGCTGATTGCATATTTTCAGGCAGGCACTAATACAAATGCTGATTTTGAAAAGTTAAAGCAACTATATGAGGAAGCGCTTAGTTGTGATGGAGTAGTTGGATTAAGTATTGCCACAAGACCAGATTGCATTTCGCAAGAGCTATATCCATATTTTGAGGAGTTGGCAAAGCGTACATATTTGACTGTTGAGTTAGGTCTGCAGTCATCACATAATCCTACGCTTGCTCGTATAAATCGCGGGCATACAGTGGAGTGCTTTTGTGAGGCACATCAGCAACTAAAAGCATGTGGTGTACGTACTTGTGTGCATTTGATTAATGGCTTGCCAAGCGAAACAGAGTCAGATATGTTAGCAACTGCACAATTTGTTGCAAAACAAGCACCGAGTGCAGTAAAACTTCATCTTTTGCATATTATGGAAGGAACTGTCTTGGCAGAGCAATATCAACGGGGTGAGTTTGAAGCATTAAGCCAAGAGGAATATGTTAGAGTTGTGTGTGAGCAATTGCAATTTTTCTCGCCTGATGTGGTGATAGAACGCATTACAGGCGATGGTTCCCGTCGGCGTTTGATTGCCCCAAAGTGGAGCCTTAATAAACTTCAGGTTTTAGCAGATATAGACAAATATTTGCAGGCAAAAGATATTTGCCAGGGCGACAGAGCGATAGATGCATAAACTCGTATGAGCATTAGATTTAGTTGATGCAGCATAATCGCTAATCTGTAAAGTATATCAAATTCTTTATAAGGTACGTTGTTCCAATCGCAATGTGTCAAATATAAAAGACACATTGCGTATAACTCTTTTGTCCAAAATAAGTTAAAAAATAACTTGACGGGGGG
>JAGCJJ010000012.1 GCA_017648065.1 Kiritimatiellia bacterium
ACTGGAATAGCGCGTACTACAGAACCACCAGCAACTGCCTTAGCAAATGCACCAAAGCCAGATGCACCAAAGATGTCAGAAACATCAAACATCTCAATTGGAATACGTAGGTCTGGCTTATCTGAACCATACTTTAGCATTGCCTCACGATATGGAATGCGAACAAATGGACCATCATCTAGCTTCTTTGTGCTAAACTTACGGAATGTCTCCTGCAATACCTCTTCAACAATTTTGAAAATATCATCCTGAGTAACAAAGCTCATCTCGATATCTAGCTGATAGAACTCACCTGGTGAACGATCTGCACGGCCATCTTCGTCACGGAAGCAAGGAGCAATCTGGAAATAGCGGTCAAAACCAGCAACCATCAATAGCTGCTTGAAAATCTGTGGAGCCTGAGGTAGTGCATAGAACTGACCTGGATGTACACGGCTAGGAACTAGATAGTCACGAGCACCCTCTGGAGAGCTAGATGTTAGAATTGGTGTCTGGAACTCATTAAAGCCTAAAGATGTCATCTTCTCACGTAGGAAGCTAATAACCTTTGAACGTAGAAGAATGTTGTTATGTAGGCTCTCTCTGCGAAGATCTAGATAACGATACTTTAGACGTAGCTCCTCTGGACCAACTTCATCAGACTCACCAGCTAGATAGATTGGAGTAATTTCTGACTCTGACTCAAAAACAACATCCTCTGCAACTAGCTCAATAGCGCCTGTTGGGATATCATGATTTACCATCTCTGGCTCACGAACAACAACATTACCTGTAATTGTTAAAACACTCTCCAAGCGAACGTTAGAGCAACGCTCAAAGAAACTGCGAGATGGGTGAATAATTACCTGTGTACGACCGTAATGGTCACGTAGGTCAATAAATAAAATACCACCATGGTCGCGCTTATGGAAAACCCAGCCTGAAAGTCTAACCTCTTGACCTGCATGCTCAGGGCGCAAATCGTTACATGTATGTGTACGGAATGGATGCATAATTTGTTCCTTCTATATATATGAATAGAAATTTCTTACATAAAATGAATGTGTATAATACTATTTTTGCGCTAGATAAGTCAATTCCGATTTTTGATAGGAATAAATTTTATGATTATTTTAAGGAAATAACCACCACTTATTATCCAATAAAAGCTATTTTTTCTTCAGTCGTTCTTGCACTTCTATAATTTCATGAAGAGAATGTACTCGAGTACGCTCTGCAGCAATTGCAGCTGCCACATGAATATTATTAGCTCGGGTTTCAGTACTCATAAGCTTATCCAGTTCAGAAACATATTGATTTACAAAGCTAATTAGCTTAGAGTCAACTTCACGAATATTCTCTTGCTCTTTTGTTATGAATTGCTTAGTAATTTCCGTTAACTCTTGTGTTGCTGTATTAGCAATAAAGACCTGATTATGGGTATAGCGCTCTAATTCCTTTGTAATAACACTGATTCCATAAAAATCTCCGGCATCTCTTCGTTGTGTCAATAAATTATTCAACGCATTGATATAATCTTGTGAGATTTTTTGTTCTTTATCCTTTCGGAGAGAAGCGAACTCTGCCATTTTTTTCTCAAACATCTCACGCTTTTGATTAACAACAGGAACATTATTGATGCTTTCGTTGTCAGAGAAATATACAAAGCTAGCCATATCTGGATATTTTTTATCAAATTCTTCTAAAAATGCAACACCATTTATATACCACTTATCTTTTTTAACAATGCTCTTAACATTATAATAAGCCTCAGCCTCTTGCATTAGCGTTTCTGCTATTAATTCATTGCCCTGTGATTGAGCTGTTGCACTCTTATGCATCAATTCCTTGATTGAAGCTTCTACCGTCTCTAATTTCTTATTTACGTTAGAAATATATCCTTTGTAGGCAGTGCATAGCATCATATCTCGTTTAAGAATATATGTCTTCTGAATACTTACAATTCGATGAGAAAAATCATTATCTAGATTTATAATTTCAATCGTCTCATTGTTGGATTCAAATCTATTTAATTCATTGCGAGCTACAACCCATGCATCCATGTTTGCTTCGTTCTTAAATTCTTCTGAAAGTTTATTAATAGAATTAATGTACTCCTGCTTCCATGCTTTAATATCCGCATTATAGCCACGCTGAAATTCTTCTCTATTTGTGATAAAATCTTTTTCCAGCTTTACTGGATTTACAAACGTATTATTTTCACCATCATTCACAGATGATACATAATTGTTGGCAGCTACAAAAATAGATGAATAATCTTTACTACCTAAAGAGCTTGCTAAAGATGCCACAGACGCATCTACTTGAATAAACTTAGCAATCAAATTTGCAGGATACCATGCCACTCGAACAAGACCAGAAGGCAAATAAGCTGCCGCAACAGGCAACAAAAGTAAATAAGCTATGATTAAAAACAATATACTAAAATAGCGTTTTGTTCGTCTTTTTCGAATATGTTTCTTATATAACTTTTGTAACCTACGAAGCTCTAAATCATTAGCTGTTCCTTCTGTGGTTTTGATAGAAGACAACAAAGACACACCAAAGTTCCAATCATTCAAAGCAAACAATTTTGCAACACGTGCCAGGTCTCTGCGTTGCTTTAAACGAATAAATTCTGATAGCTCCGCCTCATAAGCCTCTGGAGAAGCAGAAAGCTGACGATATTCACTGATAAACTTTTCTGCTCGTTCATAATTCTCTGCATTAATTTCCATTGAAATTATTTCAGAGAGCTCTTCTTTACGATTTTGCCTCTTTTTTGCTTCTGCCTTAATTTGATTCAATTCATCAACTATTCTTCTTCCATTAGGGCCTACAGGATCAAAATTTAACGGCTTAGAGCAATTAGTCAAAACATCTTCAAATTGAGCATTAACTAATGCAGTTCGTGCCTCAGTTAATGCAGAAGAAACACGTTCATACTCCTTACAATTTGCACCACAAGAGCTACAGAACATCACACCGAAATGATTAGGGGCACCACATTCTGGGCATGCTGTTCCACCATCCCAGCCACAACCACCACAGTATCTAGTTGAAAGAGGATTTACTGTGTCGCACCACTTACAACGCCATGTTGTCCTAACAGTTGGTCGTTCTGCTCCTGTTTCTGATCTACATTGAATAAAGGCAGCATTCAATGCTTCAACCGAATCCCAGCGCTGATCACGATTTGTTGCTAGCGCCTTTGTGATCACAGGCCTTACCTTTTCCGGCAAATCATCCTCTCGGAAAAAGCGTGGGTTTTTACCTGTTAAAATATAATAAGCTATACCACCTAAACCATAAACATCAGCACGTTCATCTGTCAGGCTTGCATCCTGTTCTTGTTCTGGAGCACCATAGCCTAATGAAATAAACTTATCTCCCTTTACGGTCAAGGAGCTTACAGAAGCATCTGTATGAGTTATTCTAGCCAATCCAAAATCAACAATTTTAGGGAAATTTGCTATATCTATTAAAATATTTGTTGGTTTAAGATCTCTATGAATAACACCAGATGCATGTGCTGCGGCAACTGACATACCAATCTTTAGCATAAAATCAATTGCCTTATCTGTATTCATCACTCCATTTATCGCAATATATTGCTCTAGGGTTTGTGGTGGATTTGGTTGGTTTGGACGCTCTGGATCGGCAATAGCACCCTCGATATATTCCATTACGAAATAAGGGCCTTCGCAATCCTCACCGATAAAATAGATATGAACTATACTGGCATTATTTAACGAAGCAACAGCCTTTGCTTCGTGCAGAAAACGCTTTCTGATCTGAGCATCAACTAAGAATTGCGGCTTTAATCGCTTTATTGCAACATAACGATTAAGGCGGATATCCTTGGCAAGATACACCACGCCCATTCCACCATCGCCTACCTTACTTTTTATAGAGAAAAAATCTTCTAATTTATCAACTGTAGTAGAATTTTCAGCACTAGTGGATGATGCAGAGATAATTTCTGTTTTAACATCAGAGATAATTTCAGTTTTTTCGTCTTCTACCATATTAAAGTGCAGCACATATGCAACGGGCATATGTGCATTAAGCTGTTTTATAACTCAGAGGCAAAGTAGATACTCATTAATGAATCAACCTTGCCACACTATTTTTAATTATTGAAGCTCACTTAGGCATTGCTCAAGATACTCTGCGGTTTCTTTTCCGTGAGTATTATTTTCTTTAGCACGAGTATAATACTCCTTTGCCTTTGCTAAAGAAGCAGCAATCTCAGTAGCTGGCTTACCTGCTAGCTTTTGGATATCAGCAATACGCTTGTAGTTTTTACCAGCAATAGAATCCTTTGTGTAAACGATATTGCTTGTTGGATCAGGCATAACCTCATCCTTTCCTTCAAGCATTAGCTCAATAAATGTTGTATACTGAGCAATTGCCTCATCATATTGCTTTGCATCATTTGCGCGATCAGCCTTTGTCTTAGCAATTGTCATCTTAACCCATGCCTCATCACGCTCTGGCACACCCTGCTCTAGCATAGCGATAACCTTATCATAATTCTTAGTTAAGAAATAACCATCAAGAAGATTTGAGCGCAATAGATTTGCAAGACCTTCATCATCTGCTGCTAATTTAGGAAAAAGCTCCTCACCAAACTTACATACTTGAGCAAGTACCTTTGTGTCACTTACTACATCAAAGAAATAAGCAGAGAAAATGCGATATAGTTCACGTGGTGCATAGCCTAAATCTTGAAGTTTAACAAGACGTGCAGGGAACCAAGTAATATCCTGCTTAATTACAGGAATGCCAACCCACTCACGTGCAGCATACATTCTTGTACGAGGGCTATTGCTTGCAGGAATTTCCATAATTGTTGTAAATAAAAGCATTTCTGCTTTATCAAGTTTTCCTGTAGTCTTTGTCTTCTTAACAAACTTAACCAACTCTTGCTGCATGATAGTATCATCAACAAACTTTAATACCTCAGGCAATAGAGCATTAACTACATCCCAATCAGCATTGATATATTGCTTATGAAGCTCTGCAAAAGCTAAGCCTCCACTTACCCAAGTACTCTCTTGATCCAGCTTATAAAAAACTTGTGTAAATTTATCAATCAAAGATAAATCTGCTTGCTTTTCAAAAGACATAATTGTTGAAAATACATTACGAGCAATTGACTCTGTTGAAAATACAGAAGCATATTTATCTAGCACCTTGAAAATTTCATCAAATTGACCAGCAGTACGTAGAGAATCAACAACCCACTTAAAAGCAATCTGACGTAGCTCTACAGAAATTGGCTGTTCCAAAAGAATCTGAGCCCATTGTAGAGCCTTCTCTTGTTGATTTGTATACAAATAACTACTATAAATGATCTCAAATCCCTGACCACCAATTTCCTCATTAGTGCGAAGAAAACTCAAATACTTTTCCTCTGCCTTAGTAAATTCACCGATAAAGCACAAGTAATTGATATAATTTAAAAACAAGCGAGGATTTGCAACGCCAATTTTCTCATCAACTAGGCCTGCCTCAAATGCAACAGTTGCCTCATTAGTTTTTCCTGAAGAAAGAAGATCTTCAACCTTATAGAAAAACTGATAAATTGCTTCATCATTATCTACTACAGCGGTCTCGCCCTCTACAGGAGCTTCCTCTGCAAATGCAGCACCCATACAAACTACACTGATTGCTGCAAGAGTTAGTGTTTTATAAAATTTCATTTTAAACCTCAATTTAGATTACTTAATTTCTTCTTTAGCTTTTTCGATAACAGTTGTAGCTGTCTTAATAAAGCCTGATACATTTGCTAAATCAGTTGGCATAATCATTGTATTGTTAATTTTTGCCAACTTACCAAATTCTGTAATATATTGTTCTGCAAGGCGTAGATTCATTGCATCCTTACCACCTTCTGAAGCAGAGATAGCATTAGCAATTTCACGTAAGCCATTTGCAGTAGCTTGAGCAATAAGCAAAATTTCTTGTGCGCGACCATCAGCCTCATTGATACGGCGTGTACGCTCACCTTCTGACTTTGCGATTGCTTCTTGCTTTTCACCTTCAGCACGGTTAATGCGAGACTGACGCTCACCCTCAGATTCAGCAATTACAGCACGCTTCTCACGCTCTGCACGCATCTGCTTTTCCATTGCATCAAGCACGGAATGAGGAGGAGTAATTGTTTTAATCTCATAACGCTTAATTTTTACACCCCAAGGATCTGAAGCTAAATCAACCTCATGACATACAGCCTCATTAATTGTTGCACGCTCCTCAAAGGTTTTATCAAGCTCTAGCTTACCAACCTCAGAGCGTAGAGTTGTCTGAGCTAGCTGTGTACAAGCAAATAGATAATTTTCAATTCCATATGAAGCCTTAACAGCATCTGTAACCTGCAAATATAAAACACCATCAATCTCAACGATAATATTATCGCGAGTTACACACTGCTGTGGAGGAACATCGATGGCCATTTCCTTCATATCACGTCTATATTTAATTACGTCAACAAAAGGAATAAGGAAATGCAAACCACCCTTTAATGTAGCTTGATATTTACCCAGACGCTCTACAATCCACTCCTCTTTCTGAGGAACTACGCGTGCTGTTTTATAAACAGTAACTATTACAGCAAGTAAAAGAACTACAAATATTGTTGAACCCATTTTATTCTCCTTATATTGATTATTATTTTATTTTTTCGATAATTAAAGTGATATTATCACGACCTACTACGTGAACCATTTCGCCAGCTGGAATATCCTCATTTGAACGTGCAGTCCAATATGATCCTTCATAGCGAACTCTGCCACCAACTGGACCTGCTTTAATATACTCTTCTGTCACAGCTGTAGCTTTTGAAAAATCATCACAATCATCATTAACATTTGCACGTTCAGAATTTCCCTTAAAAGCATTAGGGAATAATTTACGTGAAGCAAAAATAGAAGCAACAGAAATCAATGTAAATATAAAAATTTGCCAACCAAGAGCGATTGAAGGGCAAATTGCTGCAATAAGAGCAGTTATCAATGCACCTACACCAAAAAAGCAAATAACAAAACCAGGTATAACAAACTCACTGACACATAAAATTATGCCAAGAATAATCCAAATATCCCACATAAAAAACTCCTATTAATTAACAGACTAACCTTTCACAATTTAACTGAATACAATTATCTCATAGAAAGACTTAAATTGCAACAAAGAATTATTATCAAACCGATAAAATGAAGAGCCTTAGAACAACCAAAAACGACTCTCTGATTTATACCATTATAAATATGAAAATCTTACAATTTTACCTAGTTGAGTCTTGGAGCAATAACTAGTAATCCAGTTGTTATTGTAATTGCCTCATCAAGAGGCATTTTCTTTTGCTCATGCCCAGCACCCCAAGAATCAGAAAACATAATATAACGGTCATTTACGGTACGTCCACCATAACCAATAATTAAACGCATATGACCACCTCGTGACTGAGGTAAACCTTGTTCAGGGAAAATTCCCAACTGAACAGACCAAACTAAAGGTACTCCTTTATCAATTTGAGCTTTAATCCTATTAAAAAATATATCATTTTTTTGTTTGTTTTTTATTTGAACTGTTTTCAATATGATAGGATCAAAAAAATGATAAATCATTCCAACATCTATAACACCAAGTCCTAATAACTCTATTGTTTGCTTCGATTGTTTTTTAGCTTCTACATTATATCGCTCAACAAGTTTAAAAAAATCCTTTGTCTCCATTTTCTCAAATTCCATGATATTAAGCTTATATGTATCATGAAGAACACGTCTAATACCATTCATCATCTCATCAATTGAGGTGCCTTTTGATGAATCAGTTTTTGCCCACTGAGCGATTTGATGCTGGTCTAGTTGTTCATAGCCATAGTACCCCATTACCCGAGCAACCGTGGCAGCAGCACAATATCCCTTTTGCCCTTGATCTACCATTGGAATTCCAGAAATAACCTTTCCTCCATCTGACAGAGCAATCACATTATCACGAAGAGGCTTCTTTCGTTCCAAATTTCTAATTGATTTCTTCTCATCTAAAATTTTTATTGGCATAATAGTCATTCGAATATATTCAGCAGCAGGAACTGTTTTCGCTCCTATATTCTTAACACTGTATTCTACCAATACTTGCACATGATCATTCTTAAAAAGCATCCCTCCAATATCATAAGTCGAACGAGATGTATCACTTTTTCTATTGGCTCGTTGAGCTTCTCCGTTTAATGTATTATGCACGACATTAAACACTATACGCAATTTTTCCTCAAAAGCCTTATCTGAAATTTCTCCACAATCTCCTCGATTGTAAATTGAAACAATAATCTTTTTAAGCTTTTGATTCTCCAAATAGCAAATTGTTTCTCCTAATTCTATCTCGCTAAAACCAAATAAAGGTGATGGGAATCTTAAAATTGAGCCATGCTCAACCCAAGAATATCGTTCTGACGAAAACTCTGGAATTGTTTGATATTGCTTACAAAAAATTTCTCCTGAAGAAATTTTTGGTGCAATATTCCCAGAAGCATAAGCATTAAAAGCTATTAATGAAGTAATTAAGAACAGCAATATTAACTTATTCATAAGTAATCCTATTTCAGAGAACAATATCACACACGTGTTATAGAATCAAACTCAAACAACAACTAGCTATATTGATTAATCTCTATTTATTATTCCCTACTCGTTTCAAATTTCTCTGCCCATGGAGAAACATAACCATGATCTGAACCACTATACCATTTTGCCTTCACTGGAACTTGAAATGCGTTATATAACACAGCATTACTGCGTGGAGAGCAAGTATAATCACCTAGCCCAATTCGATCAAATTCTACGGGAACAGAAATACGCTTTGCATGATTAACTGCATCATAGTAGCCAAGAGCATCAACCCAACCAGGATGCCATGAGCGCAAAAGTTTACCATTTGTTTGGCTACCAATATCACAACACCAAACGATTCCGATTCTGCACTTTGTAACATCATAATCGTGTGCAGCAGCCCAAACAGATTGCAAACCTCCTTGGCTGCCACCTGTAACTGTTAGATTTTTACCATCCCACTGAGGAAGGCTCTTTACATATTGCAATGCACGAAGCGCACGCAACAACATATCATGAAAATATGCAGTATCAGGGTTGCTATTTTGCTCTGGATCCATTGCATAACCATGGCCATTACTCCTAATAATCTTATCATACTCTGAATAATATGCATTATCCTTACCTAGCTCATATCCGTGAGCATTAATTTGAAAATATATGTCATCTGAAGCATACCCAAGAGGATATTGCTTGCTACAACCATAACCCATGAATTCTACCGTTGCTGACTGAGTACCAGGTTTTGCATTAGGGTCCATCACAATATAACCTGTAACAGGCTGTTTTGTTGGTGAACTTACCTTAACCGCGTAAACACACTTCCCATTCAAATTTGTATTTACACAATTCAATTCTGCTTCAACAGGAATATCCTCAAGCTTTGAGATTTCCTTAGCCCAATATGCATCAAAATCCGCTGGCTCTGCTACTGTCTGCTTTATTTCCGAAATTGCTGCACCAGCTCCCATCATTGCACAAATATCATACTTGTGCTTTCCTCCCCAATAGTGAACCGTGTGCTTTAATCGAGTCTTTGCTTCATCTTCTATATGACCACGTACATCAACAAAGCCAGGTATTGCAATTGAAGTTGTATAATCTATTGTCTCTCCTACCTTAATTGGGAAGCGCTTTGTTATAGAAACACCATCATCTCCGCGACGACGAACCACTAAATCAAATTTATTTGTCACATCACCCTCTTTGCATTGCAAAGTAAAGGAAAATGTCATTGGCTCATTCAAAGCAAATTCTACTGCATTTTTGCTTGTTTTACCAACAAGCTCAAGAGATTCGCTACTCTTCAATGCTAAAGGTTGTTCCTGTGCAAATAAAGAAGCAGTATTTAAAATCACAGCACTTAACAAACTTATAGACCATATTGACATTTTATTCATAATCTTCTCCTAAAAATGTTATTATTTTCAAAAAAAACTACTATCTAACCTTGCAATTCAAATGCTGTTGCTTCGCAACCATCAATTGCTACTGGCTTTTCAACATAAACACGAGCCCATCCCACTTTAGGCAATTTTTTTATCGCGCTAAAAATATCATATGTATAGGTTTCGATTAGTTTATATTCCTTTGATGCTGCAAGCTTATTAACTATTTCAAACGCTAACTCATAATTAAACGTGTCGTTTAAGTCATCACTAGTTAATGATCTTTCAAAATCGATAGGACAAAGTTCTATATCAACAATAGCGGGACGAGGAGCAACCCTCTCCTCTGGATAATGCCCGAGGATTAAATTAACTTTTATCCCTTTAACAAAAATCTTTGCTTCCATAAAATTCACCATATAAGATTTCTATTTCTGTGTAATTTTATATCTTCTATAACACAAATGAATAGAAATAAACAATAAACGTAACAGATTTACAAATGCAATAAAACTTAATATAAAATTCAACCGACATGCATCAACATCTCGAATTGCATTGACAATTGAATCTGGTAAATAGCCATAAAAATAGCCATATCCAGTTAAAATAAATAATGTAGCGATAACGATTACTTGTAATGGTATATGATACCAAAGAAAAGAAAACCGTTCAGAAGCCATCTCATTATTAGCAAAGCAGTACCAAATAGCAATAGCAGAAAAGATAAATATTAGAAGCATATACTCTTTAGCATAACCTATAAATGCCTCTCCATTTGGTAAAAAAGAAAATACAAATTCTCGTGAGAAATAACAGACGATAGCAAAAACCACTGAAAATATAGCTGAGGCGCCAATTACACGCAATAGCAATAAATCATTATCTTTTCTCTTTTGATGCTGCTCTGATGCAAAAGGGAAAATAACAAACATCAACGTCAATCCTAAATAGCCTCCAATTTCTGCAATACGAGAAAGCATATAATAAGCAGCAGAATCTATTGCTGAAAGGCGTTGCCGAATAATCATTGTTTCTACACAATTACCTAAAATCATAGGAACAACAAAAAGTGCATTTAAAAACAAAAAACGAAGAAACCAACCTCTAGTCTTTTTGTCTAAGTACGGCATCGACACAACTTCTTTTGAAAAAACAGTTTTTCTTATAGCAATAGTTGATGCGATGATTTGTGCAAACGGAACAGATCCGTGGGCAACAAAAAATCCAGTCAATGGACGTATCGGCATTGTAATCAAAATAACAATTAGCCTTATTGGTGCAGAAATAATATTTACGATAGATAAATCTCTAAATTTTTTTAATCCCTGAAGTGTATTAGTAAATAATGGTGCGAAAGCTCCCAAAATACCCGCAACAACAATTACTAAACCAAGCATCCCGTTTTCAATACGAAGCCGCTCAAACATGAGGTCTCGAAAAACAAAAACTAAGAAAACACTAAGCAGGATAAAAACTATAGAGTACTTTAACACATCAAAATACATTCGTTTAACCTTACCCCACTCATTATTTACAGAGCAAATATTAAGCAACTTTGTATACCCTGTAATAAAGATAGAAAGAGGCAAGCTTAGGAATGTTGTAAAATTTAATATTGGGAGTACTGCCCCAAGCTCATCTTGAGCAACAAATTTTGGGACTACATACAATCCAGTAATAGCATTTATTGCATCACCAAAGCGCAATGCAATAAAAAAGATAAGCGAAGCCCACCAAAACTCCCCTAGTCTATCACGTAGTTTTTGTAATCCCATATTTGTAAAAACCTTAATTCAATATAAGTAGTGCACGATAAAACATGCATTCCACATTATAACTAAATTATTTGCTATTCTCTAATTTTTGCGACATTCTTGTTGCAAGCGAGCCAGTTCAGCATTTCCTTTTACTGCCAATGCTTTCAAAGCATTTAACTGTTCATCAGTAAATGGCTCATGCTCTGCTGTACCTTGAAGCTCTACGAAGCGACCATCTGCTGTCATCACAACATTTAAATCAACATCTGCAGTAGAATCATGAATATAATCTAAATCAAGAGCAGGAATGCCATTGCAAATACCTACACTAATAGCAGAAACAAAATTGCAAATTGGATTCTCAGTGAGTTTTCCATCCGCAATTAAGGTATCAATAGCATCTGCAAGTGCAACCATACCACCGGTAATTGAGGCACAACGTGTACCACCATCTGCTTGAAGCACATCACAATCGATTGTTATTGTACGCTCGCCAAGTTTCTTCATATCAACAGCTGCACGCAGTGCACGACCAATTAAGCGGCCAATCTCTGAGCTACGAGCATCTGGCTTACCTTTTTTTATCTCGCGATCTTTGCGTTGCAATGTACTGCTTGGTAGCATACTATATTCTGCCGTAACCCATCCTTGTCCACTATCACGAAGGAATGGCGGAACCTTTTCTTCAATAGATGCTGTACATAATACCCATGTATCGCCCTGACGAATCACAACAGAGCCAGCAGCATACTTTGTGAAATTACGCTCAATAGTGACTTTACGCAAATCCTTAGACATATCGCGAGTACGATATTTGTCTACTAAGCGTCCTGCAATACGCACTGCCTCAGCACAAGGAAGCTTCTGCTGTGATTTAATATCACGGCAACCTACGGCACCAACAAGCTGTTCAAAATCACGCTTCAATGCCTGTTTATCGCATTCACTCACCACTTCCATTGCAGCATAAAGAGCTCCACAAATGCCCCCTTCTGCACGACCGCCACCAACTACAGCAAATTTTTCTACTAAATCCTCTCTTCCAGCAGCCTTTGCTATTGCTTGTGCACAATTATGTTGCTTAGGTACTGCCGTAAAAATTGTAACTGCTTTTTTCTCAATAGATTCCATAACTACCTCTTTTATGTTTCACATTTTGATTTAATTTTATCATAGATTGTTGTGCTTTGCAAGTAAACCTAGATAAAACAGACTCAAAAACACAAAGAGCATACGGTTATTCGTATGCTCTTTATAGTTAATTAGATTATTATTGATAGCTCACTATTTTACAAAATTTTTGTTATGTATCCACTTACCATTTGGTTTATCAATATACTGATACTTTTCATCTGAAAAAACACCTTGCCCAACAAGAGAATGATAATCGATATACTCAATATTTTCTTTCTCATCTAGAACCCTATCTATTGCCCCAGGGCCTGTCAAATAAAAGACTGAGCCATACTTATTTTGTCCACTATTCTCAATTCTATAAACAACCTCATCTATAAATTCTTTAATAAGTGGGTTTTTTGCTTTTGTTGCCATAAAAAAATTTGAAAACCGTTTTCTATCCCACAAAAAAACATAATCTCTATTTTCTATAATTTTTGACAATGGACGAAATAGTGATGCGTCCATATCCATATATACACCACCTTCCTCATAAAGAACAACCAAACGCCACAAATCAGCTTTTGCAGCGCCATCACTCAGTTTTTTATAAGCATTGATAATTTTTTCAGATCCGTAAGTTAAAATAAATTTTTCGCAATCTTCGTTGCCAAAAAAATGATGCTCAAAATCTTTAGACAGGCATCTGTTCCTCAAATAATTAATCCACAATGGGAAAGAACATTTTTCGGTAAAATTTGTTTGCCATATTTTTCTAGGGATATCAGAATTTGTTTTTGGTTCTTTTTTCGCTGGATCTAATACCTTCATACTCCATCTTTTTTTCGGAAACAATAGATGATATGGACGGGATAAGCATTTAATAAAATTACCTTGTAATCTAACAAAAAAGCAAACAACAAGTTGAGAAATTGGAGATTTCGGACCTAAACACATTTTTTTACGAGAAAACGTAAATACTTCATCTGGTTTATCATTTTGTATAATCGTTATTCTAAAGAAATTAATTCTACTATCAGCAAAAAGTACTTTTACAATTTCTTCTGCCACGGCATTTATTGAATCATAACTGCGCTTTTCAAAGAAACGAAGAAGTCTAGCATAATCAAGTTCTACTGGAGGACATTTTCTTCTTTTTGACTTTTTAAATCCTTCTGCCTTAAATTTTATTAAACTCTTTGAATCATCTTTAAACGTTACTTCTAAAGATTTCTCTTCACTAACAAAACAACAAATAAAACTTTTCTTTATATAATTCTTGCTACACATGCTCAACTCGCTTTTTTATGAAATTAAAGAACAGATATAAGTCAACACTGTTTTTTATGTTAACATACATAATCAATCACGTCAAGTCATTGATATTCTTTATTGTTACTTCGCAATTTGTCATAATAAATAACTCCCATAAAGAAAAAACAAAGAACAACATTAGCAAAATTTTGTTGAATACGATAAATAAATGGGATATAATTTGTTTAACAATAGAGATAAATAAAACCTAAACTTTTTATACTATGAAATGGATTACACTTAATTCCCAACAATTTCCAATATTTAGTCAGAGCAGAATCTCACTATTTGTTCCTGCCGAAAAAGTTCGCCCACAGATGGCTATACTGCGCAAAGAGCTTTTTCTTGATGAGATTCCTAAAAAACTTATTGCTAAATTCACAGGAGACTGTAAGTTTAGGTTATTTATAAATGGAACATTTGTAACAGATGGTCCTGTTGAGGCCGGTGGGGACTATAATCGACAAACTACGCCAACTTGGTGGTTTATATCTACAATGGAAGTAACTTCTTTCTTTCATCCAGGCAAAAATATCATTTGCTTTGAACTACTAAATCATCCAGAGGCTTTAACAGATTTCTCATGTGGCAAACCTGGTATTGCATTTGAATTATACTCTGACAATTCGTTAATCCATGAGGCAAATGAAGAATGGATGACAGCACTCAACCCTCCATATTACTCTGCCACAACATTTGATGCAAGCAAATGTATAGGAGACTACCATTCAGAAAACTATTCTACAATTGGCTGGCTACCTGCTGAATTTTCTACTGAAATTGCAGAACGTCACAAGAATTTACACGATCTTAAACTTCCACCACTTGAGGAAAATGAACACTTTCCTATCAAAATTGACTTCCCATATGGAAATCGGTTCATCAAAAATGGAAATAGCATAATTGACCCTGCCACAAATTCTGAGTCACTTACCATTCTACCTGGTCCTCCTTCAACAATATACCTAACTTTTTCTAAAGAAATCTGCGGACACATTGAATTTGAGATAACAGCATCTAAAGGAGCTATTATTGAATTCTTTACCGAAGAAACACCAGGATGCACTGTAGACCACTTTAAATATGTTACAAGCGAAGGTAAAATGCGTCATCGTTTCACACGAATGACGACTGCACAATACATCCGTATTTTAATTACATGCTCAGATTTTAATGTACCTAAAGCATCCTCAGTTATTCTTCATAGCATAAAAATAAATTCTCGAGGTTTCCCACTTCCTGAAGCAACACACTTTAATTGTTCAAACCCATTCTTGTTGCAGCTTCGCAATACTATTGATAATACCATGCGAATGTGCATGCAACGTCTTCACCTAGATTCTCCAGTTCATCAAGAACCTCTTGGCTGTACTGGAGACTATATGATTGAGTCTCTCATTACTCAAGCACTTTATGGTGACATGCGTCTTTCTTGTGCAGATATAAAACGTACAGCCCTATTAGTAGAAGATCAAAATGGAGTAATTTTCCATACATCATATTCTTTATTGTATATTCAGATGGTCAAAGATTATTTTTGGTATACAGCAGATTTTATGACACTAAAGGAAGTCTACCCATCTATTAAACTGATTTTAAATAAATTTAAGACATATATTGGCAAAGAAGGATTAGTTTCAAAAGCACCTAATTATATGTTTATAGACTGGGTTGTTGATGGAGACATTACATATCACCACCCTCCTGCAGAATTGGCCATCGGAGCGATGTCAGCATTCTACTATGGAGCATTGGCAAATGCAGAAGCACTCGCACGCCAGTTAGGTGACACATTACAAGAATATGAATGGAGCCAACAACGTGAGGCGCTGGGCACAGCATTTCGTAATGAACTTTGGGATGACAAAGAAGGTCTATATCGTCCAGGTCTCAGTGGTATTTGCGAAAATGGTTCAGGACCGTTCTATGTAGAAGACACAGGAAGAATCAGTAAAATCACGCACACATCTATTCTTGCAATAGCTTATGGCATTCATCCTCTTGACATGTGCGAAGACTTGCTAGAAAAAATTATGACAGACAAGTCGCTCATACAACCACAGCCGTATTTTTGTCATTTCTTATTTGATGCAATTTGCTCTATTGGTAAATTTAATCAATGGGGTTATGAACTTATGGAGCGTTGGAGAGAGATTGTTAATGAACATCCAAGCAGTCTAAAAGAATGTTGGCAATGCGGAGATTATTCACATGCATGGGGAGGAACTCCTGCATATCAACTTACTCGTGCAGTATTAGGCGTTACTCCATTGGAACCAGGTTTCCGTAAAATTACACTTGCACCAAGTTTTGGTAATCTTGATTTTGCATATGGTGATGTACCAACTCCTCTTGGAACAATTCATGTAAATTACAAAGACAATGAACTTGGCATAACTCTGCCACGCGGTATTGAGATTGGTGAGCTAGACATTCGTAATGACATTAAACTCACAATTTGGCATTCAGAAGCTTAAGCTTTGAATTTCAAATTTATTTGATATTACGCAAATATAAAATTGACTCTGCCACAAGCGACAAATCAAGTTGATGAACTTCTATCGCGGTACCAATAGAAGTTGGAAGAGTAATATTTAATATACCACCAAGATGCTCTCTAAAATCCTCTGCTCCCTTGATTACCAGGAGCTCTCCTTGCTCATTACGAACATCTAACCACTTGCTGTAGATTGGCAACTTTAATGCTTGCAAAAGTTTTATTATGCGCTCGCACTCTTCCTTAGAAATAAAACCTAATTTGTGTGCATAGATTGTGTCTAAAGCAATGCCTATGCTGACTGCATAGCCATGCCCAAGCTCATGATTGCTGATTACCTCAAGACGATGTGCTGCCCAATGACCAAAATCTAAAGGGCGAGCAGAGCCAAATTCAAAAGGATCGCCACCCTTACTAATTTGGCGAAGATGAATCTCAGCAGAGCGTTTGATTATTTCTTTCGCAACCGAAATATCGCGTGCGCAAATTGCAGATGCAGCTTGCTCTAATTGCTCAAAGAAACTTCCATCACGAATGATGGATACCTTAATTGCTTCAGCAAAACCACCGAACCAATCTTCATCACCTAGAGTAACCAAAAAAGAAACATCGTTGATAACAGCAAATGGAGGAGCAAAGCATCCCATAAAATTCTTTTGGCCATTGAAATCAATACCATTCTTCACACCTACACCAGCATCATCCTGCCCCAAAACAGTGGTTGGCATGCGGACAAGTCTTGCTCCACGATGTAATAGTGCAACAGCAAGACCTACAGCATCAATAACACTGCCACCACCTATGACCACAACAAAACTCTGTCGGTCAATATGAAGCTCACCAAGCTCCTTAAGTGTAGCGATTATGAACTCTGGATTATTCTTGATTTCAAAGCCACCTGCCACACTTTTTACTGGTGCAGCAAGATTGATTACATCTGAATGAGCTACACAATACGCCTCAATTTGTGAAATCAATTGAGGCGTAGCAAGTGCTGCATCTATGTAAAAAACGACACGATGCCTACGACCCTCGTTCAGACGCTGAAGCGTAGTAACGAGGGTATCATTATCGATATCAAATGCTTGCGATGTAAAAATCGTTGGATAGTTGTATGATACCGAAAAGCTCGTGTCGATTTTGTTATTCATGTATTATTCTAATATACAATACTCACAAAAGCCAGAATTAGCTTCTGCTATACTCTACACCCATTGCATCTAGCAATGAGCGAGCAATAACATAGTGACCTGGATTATTAGGATGTACGCGATCCCATGAGAAGTAGCAAGAATGCTTGATGCGATTCAATACTGAATCAACATTCTTCTGTACATCAACAAAGATTGCACCAGTTTCTTCTGCTACCTCGCGGCAAATCTGCGCATACTCACGAACGCGTGCATTCATTGCATCATTCTCATTTAGCTCCCAATAAATAGGTGTCAATAGGAAGATACCCTTTACATTTGGCTTTGTGCGCTCGATAAGAGACTTTAAAGTCTTGCGATATAGGTCTGGCATTACCCAAGTCTTTGGCATATTCTGTAGGTCGAACTGACGCCATACATCATTAACACCAATCATGATAGAAACCCAATCTGGATTTAAATCAAGAACATCTGTCTGCCAACGCTCTTCAAGATTTGTTACATTATTGCCACTTGAACCTACATTTACGATATGTAGCATATACTCTGGATAAAGAGCTGTAAGCATTGAGTAAACAAAATTTGGATAGCCTGAACCATATGGGTTAAACAGACCTTCAGCAATTGGACGTGCGCGACCTGCATCTGTAACAGAGTCGCCAATCATTACTAATTTGTCGCCTGGTTGTAAAAGCATAATAAACTCCTTTTAGATAAATAAATTATTAAATAACTAGTGCACTAACTACAGGGTGATGATCTGAGGAATAAGTATTGCCCTCAAATGTATCATTGCAAGTTACAATTTCCTTAACCTTAACTTCGTCACTTACAAAGATGAAATCAATTCGGCTACCCTCTTCTAGGCTTTCGTTCTCCTCCCAAATCCAATTTGTAAAAGTTCTGAAAGGACCTACATGAGGAGTCTCTGAACTTGTAAATGAATCTGTTAGTAAAGCAGAAGCAGCATCATGAGTTGGTGTGCCGATATATGTATTAAAGTCACCTGTCAGAATCATTGGGACAGGATCCTTATATCTACGCTTAATTTCTGCTACGATAAGCTGAATACCCTTAATACGTGCTTCCTCACTATGATGATCAAGGTGTGTATTAACATGAACAAACTCTTTACCTGTTTGCTTATCCTTAAAGCGAAGCATTGTGCAAACACGTGTACACCAAGAATCCCATGAGCGAGAGCCAGGAACATCTGGAGTTTCTGACAACCAAAAAGAATCACTATCTACGGCTTCAAAACGCTCTGTTTTATAAATAATAAAACAACCCTCTCCAACTGCTTTGCCATCCTCGCGAGGAACACCAACAAACTTGTAGCCAGGAAGCTGTGCTAATAGAGCATCACGTGTTTCCGGAACAAGCTCCTGTGTGCCGATAATATCCATATCGTACTTCTTTATCATATGAACAATCTTTGGCAAACGATCACCATAAAACTCATTTGGTGATTTATCGAATGGACCACGCATATTGTAGGAAGCAAGGGAAAAGCGATTATCATTAAATTCTGCAGGTGCAGCTATTCCATTTAACAAATCTGCTACGGATTTTTTCATTATATTTTTCTCCATAATAATTTAGGTTTAATTTATTAGCATAATTATATGAAAAAAATGGTTACAAAAGCAATAAATAAACCAATATTTAGAAATTAAAAATCAAATTTTTGAATACAAATGTCTAGAATTAGATGATAGGTTATCGAATTAACTTATAATAAAAACACGTAATAAAATTAGGTATGTAATATTCAAATAAAAAAAGGCACCCTCACGAGTGCCTTTTTAATTTGACTTTAAAGACTGATGTCTAATTAAGCTTCAGCAACAACCCAAACCTTGATTGTCTCAGAAACTTCAGCGCATACCTTGATTACTACATCGTAAGCGCCAACAGCCTTGATAACGTCCTCTAGAGCGATCATTGACTCTTCAACGCCATCAATGTTCTGCTCCTTAAGAGCTGCAACGATCTGTGCTGCGTTTACAGAACCATATAGAGCCTCGCCATCTGTTGTCTTAGCTGTAATTGTAACAGCAACGTCCTTTAGCTTAGCTGCAACAGCCTTAGCTGCTGCTAGAGCAGCCTGAACGCGAGCCTCACGCTCAGCCTTTAGCTTTGCGATACGGCGGCTTGCTGCTGCTGTTAGTGGCTCTGCATAGCCCTGAGGAATAAGATAGTTACGTGCATAACCATTAGCAACTGTTACGGTATCACCCTGGTTACCTAGATCTGCAACATCCTTAAGAAGAAGGAGTTCTACTGACATTGTTTTTCTCTCTTTCTTTTACTATTATTACATCATTAAGCCCATGCTACGTGCACGACGTACACCCTGCTTAACCTTACGCTGCTGTGCGCTTGTCAAGCCGGTTAGGCGCTGTGGAAGTATCTTTCCTTGCTCGCTTACGAAGCGACGTAGGAACTCAACATCATTGATATCGATAACCTGTACATCTCCATCTGGAGTCTTCTTGCGAATTGGTGTTTCAGGTCTGCGGTTTTTTGAATCTTTACGGATTGGCATAGCTTCTCCTAACTATTTTTCTTTGGTTATTAAATTTAATTAAAAAGGAACATCTTCCATATCATCTGGCATCATTGGCTCGTGTGCCTGATAGCTATCTACCTCAGGAGGAGGAAGAATCTGATCAGAGGACATACGATTCTGCTGATTTGTTACAGCAGTACCTCCACTTACGATTGGAGACATGAATTGGACGCGAGATGCAACTACGCGAATTTTGCTCCTAGACTCGCCCTGTGGTGTTTTCCATTCATCGTACTGTAGGCGACCATCGATAAAGACGGGCATACCTTTACGAAGATATTTACCACAAGACTCAGCCTGCTGACCCCAAGTTGAAACATCTATAAATACAGTGCGCTCTACACGCTCTCCTGCTTTATCACGAAAGGTTTCGCTTACTGCAAGGCGAATATCGCATACGACAGATCCTGTAGGGGTTCGACGCAACTCTGGGTCTCTTGTAAGATTTCCCATCAATATAACTTTATTAAAGCTAGGCATATCAACATTCTCCTTTGTACGCTATATTTATAATGAATCAAATGCAGGTCTTGCTAGCTTATGCCTCTTCTGTCTGAGCCTCAGCTGCAGCAGCCTCAGCAACCTTTGCCTTATAAGCTGCACGACGAGCATCATCAACCTTCTTAGCAGCCTCGATGCGCTCATTGCGTAGAATAATCTGAATGCGGAAGCACTCGTCATTCAAAGCAAAACGTGCATGAATTGCAGAAATCTGATCTGGTTCAATAGCGAAGCGTGTCTTAACATAAACGCCGCTCTCGCACTTACCCATAACGCGTGCGAACTGCTTGCGTCCTAGGTTCTCAACTGATTCAATTTTACCACCAAGCTTCTCGATGTCGCCATTAGCGCGCTCGATAGCCTTGTCCAATGAATCTTCATTTACATTACCTGCGAAGATTAGCAGTGCTTCATAATTTCTTGGCATAATTTTATTCCTTAATTTTTGAAATTTCTTTTGCTTCTGAATCTTGTTTTTGAACTGGTGCTGCGTTAAACTCATTCATAGCGGTAGTGACACCTGCTTCTACTACACGTGCTGCGGCCTTTGCGGCTCTTTGACAAGCCTCTGCCATTAGCTCAGCTCGCTCCTTGGAGTACTTCCCTAAGACATGCCCGATTAGCTCACCATTTTGGTGCTCACCTCGTCCTACTCCGATGCGAACTCTAGTAAAATTGGCTGCTCCTAGCTGCTCGATAATTGAGCGTAGCCCATTGTGGCCGCCGTGACTTCCTTCTGCACGCAATCTAAGGCGAGCTGGTGGAAGATTTACATCATCACAAAGAACGATTAGGTCTGTTGCCTTTAGTTTGTAGTAGTTTAATATTGCTGAAAGAGCTTCTCCACTTAGATTCATGTAGGTCTGTGGTTTTACAAGTAGAACTTGCTCTGTGCCGATTGTTGTTTTACCAACTTCTGCTTTGAAGCGTTTTTCCTTGTTCAAAGAGCAACCGGTGGAATTGCAAAGAAAATCAATTGCGTCGAAGCCAGCATTATGTGGCGTCTGAACATATTCATTTCCTGGATTTCCTAAACCTGCAATTACCTTCATTTTGCTCAATTCACAGCTACGTAAGCCTATGTGAAACAATACCCGAACTTAAGATTCTCCTTAAACCTATGCAAGCTCGCCAAAATCGACGTGTGTGATAGCGCCGGTTAGGCTATCGCGCTGTACTTCGCGCATAACTGCCTTAACAACTTTACCATCGAAGCTGATTGCTACAACATCCTGCATGGTATGCTTGATTAGTGCGCGCCCAAAGTCATGAGCGTTCAACTTGAGAAGTGTTGCTTCTCCATTAGTGCTGGCAAGCACAGCCGGAATCATGCCAGAACGGCGCAATCGGCGTGCAGCTGTAGAGCCACTCTCTGTACGAAGCTCTGCATTCACTGTGATTTCATCTGCCATTTTTTATTTTCTCCTAGCCCCGACTTCGGGGTTTATATTTACTGTTATTATTTTTCTATACAATGCTCATCGCTTGCCAACCTGTTGTAGCTAAGCGAAAAATTCATTACATTGAAAACATGGTTCCTATTGAACTGTCTTCATTTATACGTCTGATTGCTTCACCAAACAAATCTGCTACGGATAGCACAGTGATAGGAAGCTCAGGTGCGTGGTCTTGAGGAACAGTATCAGTTACAATCAATTCTGAAATTGATGAATTGCTTAAGCGCTCACGGCCTTGATCATTTAGTAGACCATGTGTTACAGCTGCATAAACGTTATTAGCACCATGCTTCTTTACAAGATTTGCTGCTGCACATAAAGTGCCGCATGTGCTAGTTAAATCGTCAATCATTATTACATCGCAACCATTAACATCACCTACTAGAGAAAATGCTTCAACCTCATCTGCGCCCTTACGCTGCTTAGCTACGATTGCTAGACCACAGCCGAACATTCTTGAGTATGAGTAAGCATTCTTAACACTGCCTGTATCCGGAGCTACAATTACAGGATTCTTCAAATTCTTATCCTTTAGATATTTTACAATCACTGGGAATGCATGTAGGTGATCAACTGGAATATCGAAGTATCCTACAATCTGAGCTGCATGAAGATCCATTGTTAGCACGCGGTCTGCGCCTGCTGCTGTTAATAGATTTGCAACTAATTTTGCTGTGATTGGTACGCGTGGCTGATCCTTACGGTCCTGACGTGCATATCCATATATTGGTAGTACAGCAGTAATTCTAGCAGCTGATGCACGACGTAGAGCATCAATCATAATCAATAGCTCCATTAGCATCTCATTTGGCTTGCCACAAACTGATTGTACTGCATAGCAATCCTCGCCACGAACACACTCGTTAATTTTAACGAAAGACTCGCCATCTGGGAAAGAAACAACATCTGCAGCACCAAGCTCAATGCCTAGGTATGATGCAATGCTTCCTGCTAGCTTTTTATTTGAATTTCCGGAAAATATTTTCACGGTCAGCTCTCACTTCTTACGATATTTTGGTTAATGTAACAAAAAGTTTTGAATGTGAGACTTGTTTTTGCAACCTAACCTCGTTTAGAGGAAAAATGGTTGCCCGATATGGATTCGAACCATAACTCAGGGCGTCAAAGGCCCATGTGCTGCCATTACACTATCGGGCAATGTCTGAACGACTTTGCTCCAAGTCCCTTCCGGAAGCCGGCTCTGTATTTCGAGCGCATGCTCCTTACTTTCTGCTAAACCAAAGACTGCTGACCCGCTGCCCGAAAGCATTTGGGATAAAGCCCCCCCATTGCCAAGCGCCGTGTAAAAGCGCTTCGTTTCTGGGTATTGGTTAAACACGGTATCTTGTAAACCGTTGAAAATATATCGACATGCCGCCCGTACATCACCTTTGCGTACGGAATTAATTGCATTATCGCATATTTTAGACCTGTCAGTCAAGCACGGAATACAATTTTGATAAACATTTTTTGTAGAAATTGCAACTCCAGGGAAAGAAACTACCAACCAAAAACCTGGGGCAACCTCTTCTCCCTCATTAAAAATAGGGGTGACTATCTCACCACGACCCTCCATAAGAATAGCTCCTCCATATAACAAACCTGGAATATCGGAGCCTAACATTGCGGATGGCTCTACTAATTGCTTACGATCCACATTTGGAAGCCAAAGAGCACGTAAAGCCTCCATTGTACCAGCAGCATCTGCACTTCCACCAGCCATACCAGCACCAATTGGCACTCGTTTAGTTATATGAATGTGACAACCCTTGCTTGTGCCACTGATATCTTTCATTAACCATGCTGCTTTTACTGCAAGATTCTTTTCTGGAGGACAATTACCTAACTCTGATGTATCAACTCCATCACCAATTGTTTCAAGAGTTATCTCTCCATCATCACGCTCTGTTATCGTAATTGTTTCGTATAAAGATACTGGAAGGAGTACACTACGCAAATCATGATAGCCATCCTGTCGTTTAGAAAGGATTTCTAATGTTAAATTGATTTTACCAGGTGCATTTACAACAGCCGTTCTTGGCATAGTGCTCTATCCTTATACTAAAAATTATCTGTATTTGATTAATAAAGCCCATAAATTTGCCATTTTATGCAAGCAAAGTCAAGAACAAATACTATTAAAATCAATTAAGCTCACACATATTAGGAATTGAAGGAGCTGCACCCGCCTTTCCCACACAAAAAGCTGAAGCTTTGGTAGCTAATTGCATTGCAGATTGCACTGTTGCATCAGAAGCAATTTGAGCTAGGAAATATCCAATAAATGTATCTCCTGCTGCTGTTGTATCAATAGCCTCTACTCGCTGTGCTGGTTCAAAATGCTGCGTACCATCAACACCGGCATATACGCTGCCACGAGAGCCAAGAGTTAATAAGATATTTGTTGTCGGATAACTCTGCTTTAGTTTATCTAATAGTAGCTCATAATCCTCACTATCATCAGCACCTACTAGCTCTGCCGCTTCAACCTCATTGACAACCAAAACATCTATTGATTGCAAATATAATTTACAAATTGATTTATCCATCGGTGCAGGATTAAAAACAACTTTCAATCCCTTCTCTTCTGCAAGAGCAATTATCTCACCAATTGCTGATGTCTCATTCTGTAATAGCAAATAATCACCAGACTCAAAACCTAATTCTGCTATTGCTGTTGCTACATCGTCAGTTGTTACACAACGATTTGCTCCACCCTCAATCAAAATGCAATTCTGCCCTTCCACATTAACCTGAATGATTGCATGTCCTGTTGGACCATCTACTTGAGTTAAATGAGAAACCCCTGCTTTTTCATTCGCCAAAAAATCAACTAGCCATGTTCCGTCTGCACCTACATGCCCTACGTGATGAACTATTGCTCCTGCTCGTGCTAATGCAATACTTTGATTAAGTCCCTTACCTCCTGGATAACGCGCAAAGCCTGTAGAGGAAAGTGTTTCACCTGGTTGCACAAAATGTGGCACCTGATAAACATAATCTATATTTAGAGACCCAACGTTAAGTATTTTCTTCATTTTCGGATATTTCTTTTAGCTAACGAATTATTCTACGTGACAAAGCACACCCTTTAAATACAATCCTTCAGGGAAAGACATTGCCACAGGGTGATCAGGTGCTTGCATAAACCTACGCTCCATACGTACTACACGCTTTGAATCTAGTGCTGCATCAGCCACAACCTTCTGGAAAAGCTCTGGCATTACGCTACCTGAGCAAGAATATGTGGCAAGGTAGCCACCAGGACGTAGGAGCTTAAATGCAAGCAAATTAATATCCTTATAGGCTCTACATGCTCGCTCCACATGCCCCTTGGAATCGGCAAACTTTGGTGGGTCGAGAATTATTATATCAAAAGTACGTCTTGAATCGCGGAATTTTCTTAATGCAGCAAACACATCAGCACATTGCACCTCAAGCTTTGCCTCATCAAAGCCATTAAGTGCAACATTTCTCTTTACATTTTCAATTGCTTCCTCAGAAGAATCAATTGAGCAAATTGATTTCGCACCACCCTTTAAGGCATATAGAGTAAAACCGCCATTATAGCAAAACGTATCTAAGACATCGGCACCATTACAAATTGCACCGACCTCCTGCCAATTATCTACCTGATCAAGATAGCAACCTGTCTTTTGCCCTTTTTCAACATCAACTAACCAGCGTACACCATCAACAGAAACATCAACCAATGGAGAATTGAAATTTTGTGTAAGAGGTCCTGTGCGTTCCTCCAATCCTTCCAATGCACGAGTAGGCGTATCTGATCGTTCATATAAACTACACTCAGGGAATAGTTCTTGAAATGCTTCTATTAATTCATTGCGCATTGCTTCAAAGCCTGCAGAAAGAATTTGAATAGAAATAACATTAACAAAACGATCTGCAATTAAGCCAGGCAGGCCATCAGACTCACCATGTAAAATACGCACAGCATTGTGTGTGGCAGAGTCCCAACGATTAGCACGCATTGCCCATGCTGTAGCAATACGATTTTTTAGAAAAGCTTTATCAATTGTTTCTGCTTTATCAAAGGTAAGAATGCGCACTACTAGCTGTGCGTTAGGAGAATAAAAACCACGTCCAAGAAATTCACCTGCACTTGTAACCACATCTACTACAGCACCTGCAGTAGCACCCTGAGGGAATCGAGCAACGGCACCAGAAAAAACCCATGGATGCTTACGGAGTAATGACTTTTCTTTACCTTTTTTTAATATAACATTCATAACTTTTATATGCTTTAAGCAAAAACTTAATATTTAAAGCGTAAGTTAGCAAATCAACATACCTTCAGCGACAGCACTGGCAACCTTATGCCCTTGTAGCAACTCAAGAATTAAAATTGCAAACATTAATGCAGTTGCTGGGCCCTGAGATGTAATAATATTACCATCTACAAGCACCTTATCTACTGAAGAATATTTTGCCTCAGGCATTCTTTCCTCTAAACCAGGATAACAAGTTACACGCTTTCCATTCAAAACTCCAGCCTCATATAAAGCAACTGGTGAAGCACATATCGCTGCGACAAACTTATTCTTATTAGAAGCAAAACGAGAAATTGTATTTTGTACGCGCATATCCTCGCAAAAAGCTTCCATACCGCCCATTCCACCAGGAAGAATAATTATATCAGCATCCTCTACTGCCTCCTCATTCCACATTTCATCAGCTACCAAACCGACTCCACGTGAGCCCTCAACATCAAGTCCAGCATCCTCATCGATAGACAAAGCAATAACCTCTACTCCGCCACGACGCAATACATCAATAATTGTAACTGTCTCTAATTCTTCAACGCCACTTACTACTGGAACAATTGCTTTCATATTACTTCCTATTTCTTTATTTTTAATCTTTTGTAGAATAGCCTTCGTAAATAAAATTTATGTGCCTGATAGTCAAACTATCTGGCACATAAACAAATTACCATGAGAGCCCCATTGAGCTTAAGATCTTTTCATCAAGTCCATAAAGAGGCGTTCCTCGCAATACTGAACGTGGACTCATAGAATATGTAAACACGAATTCCGTTTCTGGAGGGACTCGACCATTCAATTGAATTTCGAAATAAACCTTTTCTCCCTTTTCAAACTCTCGTGTAAGAGCGTCTCGTGCTTTACCTTCATCAACAAATGAAATTGGTTTAATATTGCACTCAATTTCATAATTCGTTAACAAGTCAATATTATCAACACCATAGTGAGAAGAAACACTATTTAATGGTCTTTTTAAGATTGAGTGAAGCTTAAAATCAAAAGAAACACCTGGCTCTTTATTCTTGTATTCCTCTTCTGTTCTGATAATAAAAACACCTGTAAGTCTTTTTATTGTCGACTCTGCTTCAACATCTGTCAATCCAGAACAACGAAGCTTTACTGAAATACCTTCTGAACGAAAACGAATTTCATTAAACAATCGCTCATTCACACCCTCATGCACACCGCCACTTCTCGTAACAATAGCATTAGGTCGAGTCATTGCATTATACTGATTATCGTAGAAGTTCAACATTCCTTCTATGATAAAAGGAATTAACAGTATTGCAAAAATGTACAATAAATATTTTAGAATCTTTCTAACAATTCTCACCGCATTACCCTACCAGAAGCATTACCATTCATAAGAGAAGTTACCTCGCTAACAGAAACGCGATTATAATCACCATATATAGAATGCTTTAAGCAGCTTGCTGCAACAGCAAATGATAGAGCTTTTTGAGGTTCTGAATACTCTACTGTATTTAGTGCATAAATTAGACCAGCAGAGAAAGAATCTCCGCCACCAATTCTATCAAGGATATTTTCGATTCTATATGAGCAATAGCTTCCATCTGGAGCAAGTGGAGCTAAATATGACTTTGCTTCTGCAACATCATAAAGCATTGCGCCCCAATTATTATGATCAGCTGAATAACTTTCACGTAAAGTAATTGCAATTTTAGATGCCTTAGGGAAGCGTGCAGCTAGAGCCTGAGCAACCTCTGTGTAAGCAGCAATGTTTAGCTTACCAGCCTCAACAGAAGTTCCGCTTGCAGAAATACCAAATACATCAGAAGCATCTTCTTCATTACCAACAATAACATCAACATAAGGAACTATCTGCCCCATGCATTCTGCTGCCAAAGCTTTAGGTGCTGTACCTTCACGCCACTTCCAAAGCTTTTTGCGGAAATTCAAATCACATGAGATTTTAATACCCTTCTCTGCTGCAAGCTTTGTTATTGCAAGAGTTGATTTAAATGCTGCTTCAGAAAGAGATGGAGTAATACCTGTTATGTGCAACCAAGTTACACCTGCAAGCATTGCCTCAAAATCATAATCCTCTGGCTCTGCTAATGAAATTGATGAATAAGCACGATCATAAACAACTGATGAACCACGCTGATTTGCACCAGTTTCTGCAAAATAAATACCTAGACGACCTTTAGATGTTTTAAGAATTTTTGTAGTATCAACACCTAGACCTCGCATTTCGCAAAGCATTGCATCAACAATTGCATTTGATGGAAGAGCTGTAAGATATCTAGTTTGCAAACCAAACTGAGCAATACTTGCACAAACATTTGCTTCACCGCCACCAAAAATAGCTTGTAGTGTTCCTGGCATAGCCTGAGCAAAGCGTAGGCTACCAGACGGAGATAAACGAAGCATTACTTCACCAAAACCAGCAATACAAATTGGAGCTTTATCCATATGCGATACCTTTCACTGCACTACTACAAAAAAAATGGCGGAGAGGGGGGGATTTGAACCCCCGGTACAGAATTAACTGTACGACGAATTAGCAATCCGCTGCCTTCAGCCACTCAGCCACCTCTCCGCAAAGCATAATCTTTTATATGCATTTGATATTTGCGTATAATATCGCATTATTAGCTTAGATTCAAGCAAAAAAAGCAAGTTTTACTTAAAATTCATGCCAAAATATGAAATCTGGTGATTTAAATCGTACTTATCTAGGCATTATGGCTTAACGAAAAGTATTTTGGGAATAAACACACAAAAA
>JAGCJJ010000002.1 GCA_017648065.1 Kiritimatiellia bacterium
GAGACTACGCTTGATGATTATCAGCAAATGTTAAACGTCAACACACTCTCCCCTATTGTTATGGCAAAAACACTTTATGAATTGGTTAATTCATCTGAGATTTTACCTACAGATTATTGTGGAAAAATCATTAACATCACAGACCAACGAGTTCACAAGCCTGCAAAGGGATGTTTACCATATTGGCTAAGCAAAAAAGCACTTGAGGATTTTACACTTGGCGCAGCATTAGAGCTCGCACCTCAAATTTCAATAAATGCAATTGCTCCTGGTCCTGTGTTATTACCTAAAGACATAGCAAATTCAGAGCCAGCAGGCACATTACCTACGGTTACACGTTGCTTACCAAGCGATATAGCCAAAGCTGTGCTCTATCTGGTTTCTTCTCTTACAATTACAGGACAAGTCCTATATGTTGATTCAGGACAACATCTGCTATAAATTTATGTCAAAATTAAAATTTATAGCAGACTAAAGTATATAACCAATAAAATTAGATTGCTGCGCGCTCAATAATTAAATAAGCGGTATATCCAATATATGCAACTGTCATTAGCAAGCCCTCCAACTTTGTGAGTCTGCCACGTATACATGGGATAAAGAACAATACTGAAACTAAAGTCAAAATTGAACAATCAATAATGTTCTCTTTTATCATTCCAATTGGGTGAATGACAGATGATACACCAAGAATGAAGAAGACATTAAAGATGTTTGAGCCAATAATATTTCCTACTGCAATCTCATTTTCATTCTTCATAGATGCCTTAATTGATGTAACAAGCTCTGGAAGCGATGTTCCTACTGCAACAATGGTTAAACCAATTAAATCCTCTGAAAGACCAAATTTTTCTGCAATACCTACAGCTGCATCAACAGTTACATTACCACCGAAAATTACACCTGCTAAGCCAAGTATAATACCTAATGCTATTCTAGTATAGGAATATGAGCAGCTGGATACCTCTTCATCCTGAGCAACTTTTTCTGAAAGAGCTGATTTTATTTGGATAAACAATATTCCAGCAAAGATTATAAGTAATATTGCACCATCCAAGCGTGTCAGCTTTGATGCTTCACCAGTAAATGGCAACACAACAATTAATATTGCACCTAAAATAGACAATGGCAAATCGCGTCTTGCGAACATTTTATCTATAAAAACAGGTGAAATTAACACTGTTACACCTAAAATTGCCAACAAATTAAAAATATTTGATCCTAACACATTGCCTATTGCAATAGCGTTATTGCCTTTTATTGCTGCAATGGTGCTGACAGACAGCTCGGGGAATGATGTACCAAATGCTACAATTGTCAATCCAATGATCAGAGGTGAAATTTTTAATTTCTTTGCGAGTCCTGAAGAATACTCAACAAAATAATCTGCTCCCTTAATTAGGAAAACAAAACCGACGACTAATAACAATATATGTTTAATAACTTCCATATGTACCACCTTATATATAATAAATGTGTATAATAATGAAAGTCTCGCCTTTAACGATATGCTCCGGATGGTTAGTCGTCTTGACGAAGCATATCCACACTATTAAGTGTGTGCTACTCCCTTTCGGTTAAGTGCCCTATATTATATTCTATCTCTAGAAGCCAAGTCAATAACATACACGAATCCACACAAAAAATTTATATAATCAATAGCCACTCGTCACTAGACAAACTAAATGCGACCCCCATATCAAATAGTCGCATTTAATCTGCCTATGTTGCATTTACTTTGTCCAGTGACCATCAATAGCCACTTCGTGCGGCGCACGCACTTGGCTTGTGCCTGAATATGTGGATGCAACACCAACACTTGTTGTGGTAAAGAACGAGAAGCCGTCATCCCCTAGCTCTGGATTAATCACAGTAAAGCCAAAGTTCCTGGTGCCGTGATAGACCTTGATAGGGTAGCCACTGCGCATTGCTACATCGTCAAGGGTTTCTCGCATTGCATCGTAGTCGCCTTCCAAGCGTGCTTGCATGTAGGATGTGTTAGCAGTGACGGACGCACGTGTATTTTCGGTATTTGAATTAGGTGTGTTGACATCTCCAACGGAATTTGGTCTAATGGTTCCATATAGAGGAGAAACTGGATATCTGCCGTAATTGAGACGGGTGAGAACTGACTGTTTCTCCTCTATTGTTTTTGGATAGATTATTTTATCTATATGCGGCAGTGATTTATTAGCAGCAAAAACAGTGCTGATTGCATTAACATAGATATCTCTACCTGCATTCTTAATGTCTACACCTATAACAATATGACTGCCGTTAATATCTGTATTGAGCCATAACCTGTAAGAGTCTTTTTCGTTTTTATACTCTTCAACAATAATCGGTTTTAAATTATTTAATTCTAATGCAATACTACTCCACACGTCAGACGTTATATAATGGTTATCATCTTTACGTATGTGTCTTAATATAACTCCTGCTCTTATTGTAAAATACTCTCCATTAATACCTATTTCTTTATAGAATTGGTTTGCTTTTGATACCTTGAAATATGTATTTTTATACTGTGCGGTTTTAGTTTCATTTTTATTAACGATAGCATCTACAAAATCTAAAAGAGAAACTAGATTTGTGCCATCTTTTTCGTCAATACTCTTGGCATTCACTGCTACCGAGTACCTGACATCATTGCTCTCGTCAAACGTGCCTACGTTATCCGTTGCACCCACAATTGCAGCAGCTCTCTCCGCTATAACCGAATGCCGTACACGTTCAGCCTTCTGTTCCTGTGCTTTTTCGTTTGCAAGCTTGATGATATCCAATGTTGTTTTAGGTGTCTCGCCAAATAGATTGTCTGCAGGAATTTCCTTTAGTGCCATATCCGCATAGGCATTCTGCCATCCTGTTTCAATCCTGTATAATCCTGTTCCTCCCCTTCGTACTTCTAGCCATCAGACAAGCCATCACGCAAAATCCCTCTGTGTCTCTCTGGTCTCTCACGAGAAATAATTATAACTTGTAAAATTGATGTTTTTGTGGGTATGATTTAGTTCAACTGCCGTTTTTAGGGTAAAGGCAATAAGCTTGCTCAATCGGACATCTCTAAATTCAATGCACAATACCCTATCCCTTTGCAACGCAATGCCACAAAATCTATTCTAGAAAATAAACGCAGTCTATTTATAAAAATCGGTCGGTTTTAGTATAAAAAATGCATATAATCAGTTGACCAACCGACCGATTATGTCATATAATCAACATAAAAACCGACCGATTGGAGTTTACTATGACCAATTTAGATAAAGTAATTGATTTTCTACATTTTCACCCAGGTACAAGTCGTACTGAATTAATGAAAGATTTAAAGCTTGGGATTAAAGACACACAAATGAAAGCTTTATTATCTTCTGGTGTACAATCTGGAGATATCCGAGTAGAAGGAAAAGCTAGAGCTACAAGGTATTTTATTACACCCAAGGCGCATCTTTTACGCACAATCAACTTAGATTCATATTATTCAGTTGATTTGGATCACAGAGAAATGCAAACCTCATACAATTTTGATTTGATTTCAAAAATACTACCCGAGGTTGACATTTTTACAAAAGATGAATATAAATTTCTTTTAGATAGAGAAAATACTTTTCTCGAGCGGATAAAAAAATATCCTAAGGAACTTTACCTAAAAGAAATGGAAAGATTAGGTATTGATTTAAGTTGGAAATCCTCCGAAATCGAAGGTAATACATATACGCTACTTGAAACAATAAATCTACTTAAAGACAAGGTAGAAGCAACAGGGAAAAAACGAGAAGAAGCGATAATGCTTTTAAACCACAAAGAAGCTTTAAAAGCAATCATTGAACAACCTTCTTATTTCCTAGAATTGTCATTAGCAAGAATAGAGGATATTCATTCTATTTTAATAGATGGGTTAGGTGTTGAGCGTAATTTAAGACATATACGTGTCGGTATTTCAGGAACACGTTATAGACCTCTTGATGTAGAATCTCAACTTAAAGAGGCTATTCAAGATATGTGTAGTCTTGTAAATAGAAAACATGATCCATATGAAAAAACGTTACTAGCACTCTTGTTAATATCATATATACAGCCATTTACAGATGGGAACAAACGCACAAGTAGATTAATAGCAAATTCATTGCTTATTTCACGCTCTCTTTGTCCATTGTCTTTTAGGACTGTTGATGCTAATGATTATCGTGCAGCACTGCTTCTTTTTTACGAGCAAAATAATATTTCAGCATTTAAAAAAATATTTTTAGAACAGGTTGAATTTGCAACAAATGAATATTTCTAAGAAATCATCCTTAAATCGACAAAATAACAAACCCACTGAACATAAATTCGCCAGTTGAAAATTAAACGTTAAACAAAATTATTATTTAAAGGTTTGTTGGCAATTATATTCATCACCTTATGAGTGAAAGTTTTTTTTATTGAATATATTTGTTCCCTTGAGAGACCTGAGAGATTGGGTTTGTTTTTTGGGATTAAGAAAGGGAGTAAACACGTTAGGCTTAGGATTGTGGGCGAGCAAATGCTCGCGGAAATTTGTGCATAGCGTGAACGCCAAGCACTCCAGTTATTCTGTAAGGCGAGGACACCATACAGCCCAGTCGTGCAGCACGAAGACGTACTGCACTCCCAGTCAGGTGCAAGGCGAGGACGCCTTGCCTCCAAGGCATAAAAGCAAGCAACCCAATTTCCCGGCTTCGCACAAACATATGGCATTGCAATGTTTTGTCTACGCCAGGGCGATTTCCCTCAGTATAAAGAACTCCTTTGGCTTTGTGGAAATCGATGGTGCAGGATTGTTTGCCTGACGGGTAGCTTGTGTGCAAGCTTGCGAACGTAAATTGTTTTTAAAATTTCCTCTACGTCCAAGAACAACCAAACCTATTCGCACTTTTAGCCGTCACTCTGGCTCTGCTCCCTTTGTGTACCTCTGCGATATTTTTTTTCGGATGCCTAGCCACCACACAAACCACCACGCAAGCATCCTGCATAATTCTGTGCAAATCCTACATAATCCTGTTCCTTTTTTTCGCACTTCTAGCCGTCACACTAGCCATCATGCACGCCACAAAATTAGTTCAACTGCTATTTTTAGGATAATTGTGCCATCCTCGTTTGTTTCCTCTGCAAGGCTCTTTGCTATTTTAGCAATATTGTCAAGCTTCTCCAAAAATATTGCTCGCTCTGTCTTGGAGAGGTCGCTTTGTAATTTGCAAAAGTAAATGCACCTCTTTTGGTGCATTTAGTCGCACAATGGTGCATTTAGTTTTGCAATCTACACAAAAAAAATAACACGAATAAGTGCGAATGTGTGCGATGTTAAAGAACACCGATATGCACGAATACACACGAATGATTTAGTATAAGGGAATGAAACCACAAAAATGGGGAAATAAAAGTATGTATTTCGTGTTCCAATTAAGTACCCTAGAACCCATTCGTGTGTATTCGTGCATATTTGTGTTCTTGATAATCCTATCCAATATTCGTGTACCACACTAACGTAGCACCTAGAAATCTTGTAATCCTGTACCATTTTTCGCACTTTTTGCCATCACGCCAACTCCCACAGCTGTTTTTATAGCAAACCATCAACAATTTTCTTAACCAATGACTCCTTTTATTCTTGATATTTTTCTTGTTTTGAAAGAAAATATTAAACAAAAAAGTAAACAACTATATACAAGGTTTAACTATGATTACACTTGCTTCTTTTAATATTCGCGCCGGTTTTGGCATGGAGAACAGCTACAAGCTTCAACGTGCTATTGATAAGATTTCCACAATCAATGCCGATTTTATTGCACTCCAAGAGGTTGATGTCAATATTCCTCGCTCCGAGCATACAAATATCCCAAAAACAATAGCTGAAGCTGTAAATATGCATTATGTTTTCGGTAAGGCTATTGATTACGCTGGTGGAGAATATGGAATTGCCCTACTCTCTAAACAAGCTCCTATATCTACAAAAAAAGTGCTTTTACCGGGCTTGGTAGAAACTCGTGCTCTAATTATCAGCGAATTTGAGTCCGCTGTTGTATGTGCAACACACTTCTCCTTGCATGAGGAATTTCAGCTTCAAGCCGTAGATATTATAAGAAATGAGCTCTGCGGAAAATATAACAAGCCTGTTTACATTATGGGCGACTTTAATGCAACCCCTGACTCTGCCACAATCACTAAGCTAAAAGACATTTTCACAATTCTTACAGATACAACAATACCAACATTTCCTGCAGACAATCCTAGAATCTGCATAGATTATATCATGTGTTTGAAGGAAAATGCTGACAAGGTTGATGTAGTTGAGACATATACAGACGATGACAAGGTTGCATCAGACCATGTTTATATTTCAATTAAAGTAAAGAAATAGTAAGATTAGTCGGCGCCTCCGAATTATTAGAATTGAACTTATATACGCTTTAATGATAAAATAAATACAACAAAAATTTAATGAGGACTTAATCATGGAATCAACAGTAAAAGTAATCAATGGTAAGAATAATTTACCTGTAGTTTTGGTAGAAAATGATGCTGCTACACTAGAGGTTTATCTACATGGTGCACATATCACATCCTATATCCCTAAAGCTACTGGCAAGGATTTGCTATGGATGAGCAAGGATGCAATTTTTGAGAGAGACAAGCCAATCCGTGGTGGTATTCCTATTTGCTGGCCTTGGTTTGGTCAACCAAACACAAAAGAAAATCCTGGTGCAAATATTCAGCATGGCTTTGCTCGTGCAGCAGATTGGTCTCTTAAAGAGGTTAATCATATTGACGCTAATACAACAGCTGTTACTTTGGCACTTTACTCTACAGCAGAAACAAGAAAGCTTTACCCATATTGCTTTGTAGCAGAGTTGGAAATTATTGTTGGCCCAACATTGAAGCTAAATCTAATAACCCACAATACTGGCTCTGCTCCAATGCGCATTACACAGGCAATGCATACATACTTTGCAATTGGTGACATTACTCAGACAGAGGTTGTTGGCTTTGATGGCGTTGATTACATTGACACAGTTCCAGGAGCTCCTCAAATCAATTGCACACAGAGTGGAAATATCGCATTCAATTGCGAAGTTGATAGAATTTACGAGAACTTCTCTGGCACAGCTGTTATTGAAGATAAAGCAAACTCTAGAAAAATCATCGTTAAAAAATCAAACAGCAATACATCTGTTGTATGGAACCCATGGATTAAAAAGGCAGCTTCAATGGCTGACTACAATAACGATGGCTATCTGACAATGGTTTGCGTTGAAACCTGCAACATCACTACAGATGCACAATTTGTTGCTCCTGGTGAGAGCTGGACTCTTTCAACTGAACTTATTGAAGAAGCTCTATAATTTAAGTCAAACAACATTTTAACATGCCTTTAGCTCATTGCTATTAAAATGATGCTAAAGGCATAATAAAAACAATTTTCTTTTTAGGATTTAATACACATGAAAATATCTGCATTTCCAGCAATCCGACCTACTCAAGGTAACGAAACAGCAATCGCTTCTCTACCATACGATGTAATGAATACAGAGGAAGCATTTGCAATGGCTGAGGGTAAGCCTCACTCATTCCTACACGTTGTTCGTTCAGAAATTGATTTTCCAAAAGGCACAGACCCACATACTGCTCCAATCTATGCAAAGGCAGCAGAAAATTTGGCAGGTCTTATCAAGAATGATTTAATGCTTCAGGAAAAAGAAGCAAAGCTTTACATCTATCGTCAGCAAATGGGCGAACACAAGCAGACATCTGTTGTTGCTTGTTGCGATATTGATGACTATGCAAATAACGTAATTTTGCGTCACGAAAAGACACGTAAGGATAAGGAAGAGGATCGTCTAACTCATATTCTTACAACAAATGCAAATACAGGACAAGTATTTCTAACATATCGTGACATTGCAGCAATTGATGCACTAGTTGCTGAGGAATGTGCTAAAGCACCTATTTACGATTTTGTTGCTGAGGACGGTATTGGTCACACAGTATGGATTGTTGACAAGACAGCAGAGCTGATTGCAGCATTTGATGCAGTACCAAAGGCATATATTGCAGATGGACATCATCGTTCTGCAGCATCCTTCCGTGCTGGCATGGAAAAGCGCAAGGCAGCTGGTGAAAGCTATGATGCAGGTGCTGAATTTAATCGTTTTATGGCATGCTTATTCCCTGCTTCTCAGCTAAAGCTTCTTCCATACAATCGCTGTGTTAAGGATTTAAATGGTCTTTCTGCTGAAGCATTTCTAGCAAAGGTAAGCGAAAGCTTCAAGGTAGAAAAGGTTGCTACACCTGATTTAGAAGGTTCATGCACATGCGCTATGTACCTTGAGAAGCAGTGGTACAAGCTTGAATGGAAGCTAGATAATGTTGATCCAACTGACCCAGTTGCTCAGCTAGACGTAAGCCGTCTTCAAGAGGATTTACTTGCACCAATTCTAGGCATTGGCGATCCACGCACAGATGAGCGCATTTTCTTTGTTGGTGGTATTCGCGGTAATGGTGAGCTAGTTAAGAATGTTGATTCTGGTGAAGCAGCAGTTGCATTTGCTATGTATCCAACAACTATTGAGCAGATGATGGCTATTGCTGATGCAGGCCAGACAATGCCACCTAAGAGCACATGGTTTGAGCCAAAGCTACGCAGTGGCTTGCTTGTTCATGAGCTTGGCGATTCTGCTTGCAATAAATAATTTATACCATTAGCAAAAGAAGTACAGAAAATGTTTGTCCTATTTGGAAATGAAAAGACAGAGCCATCAATCCGTTATCTGACTGGATTTACTGCTCCAGATGATGTAGCCGTAATTGTAGATGGTGATAAAACAACACTTATCGTTAATGAGCTGGAATTTGGCAGAGCTAAAGAGCAATCTAAGAATTGCGATGTACAATGCCCTACCTCTATGCTTGGTAAGCGTGGTTACTTATCTGATTGCATTGGAGAATATGCAATTAGAAATAATCACGATGTTGTTGAATGTGCTTATTCATTTCCTTATGGGCTCGTTAACGAGCTAGAGGAAAACTTTAACTTAAACGTATTTGTTGCAAATACAGCTTGGCTGGCAAAGCGTCGTATGGTAAAGACAGACGATGAAATTGCTAAGATTGCTGAGGTGCAACAGGTAACACACAAAGCAATGGAAGCAGCTGGAGAACTGATTGCTTCTGCCACACCAAATGAAAGTGGCGAATTAGTTCTTGCTGATGGAACAATTCTCACCTCTGAGCTAGTTAAGCATAAAATTCGCATGGTTTGTATAGAGCACAACTGCATCGATGAGGATACAATTGTTGCCGGAGGAATCCAGGGAGTTAACCCTCACGAAGCAGGTTATGGTCCATTACATGCAAATGAGTGGATTGTTATTGATATTTTCCCACGCAGCCTGGTCAATGGATATTGGGGAGATATGACACGTACCTTTATGAATGGTACTCCAAGCGAAGCACAGCAACGCCAATATGACATTGTGCAGCAAGCACATGATGAAGCGATTGCAAAGGTTCACAGCGGTGTTATTGCGAGCGACATTCATAATGGCGTCAACACCTTGTTTGAAGAAAATGGTTTTTATACCACATACGGTGACGATCATGCAGAAGGCTTCTTCCATAGCACAGGACATGGCGTAGGATTAGAGATTCATGAAGGCCCACGCATTTCACGCAATGGCGACACCTTGGAATCAAATATGGTAGTAACAATCGAGCCTGGTTTATACTACACTGCCACAGGTGGTGTTCGTATTGAGGATTTGATTGTTGTTACTGATGATGGTGCTCGTGTTTTATAAATTAAAGCAATGCACCTGCGTAAGATAACACTTTCTTACAAATCAATCTTATTACGCAGCTCGTTTATTACGTTTTATTGACCATACAAGCATTATAACGCTAAAAGTAAATAAAGCGATGCTAATTGTTTGAGAAATAGAAAAATCTCCAATTTGCATACGCTCATCAGAGCGTAAAGTCTCTGTAAAAAATCGTACTATTGAATACATAATACCATAAAATCCCATTTGTGTACCAATTATGCGATTTTTACGTCTGTATAATATCACTAAGATTATACAAATCAGCAAATTAAGAGCTGCTTCAATTAACTGCGATGGCATAACTGGCAAAGTCACTTTGTCAACCTTTCCTATCAATCCTTCGCTATATTGTGCCCACCAAACACTTGAATGATAAGGATATTTAACTCCTATAGCACAATCTGTTACCTTTCCAAAGCAACAACCATTCAAAAAGCATCCTACTCTGCCCCAAGCATGACCTAAAGGAAGCACAGTTACAGTCAAATCTAACAAATCTATAACAGAGCGCTTTTTGATTAGCAAATATATTGATCCACCCAACCATGCACCAAGCAAACCGCCATAATACATTATGCCACCATTTGCAATATTAAATGCTTGAAGCCAATTATCTTTAAATTCAGAAGTCCAGTGCTCACAAACATATGCAAAGCGAGCTCCCACAAATGCTGAAAGCATTAAAACCAAGACAAAATTGGACAAAAATTCTGATGTATACCCATTCCTTTTACCCAACCAAACCATCAAAGCAAATGCTGTTAAAATGCCTATTGCCATACAAAAACCAAAGGAATAAATGATTATTGGGTCAAAATTTATTAAAATTTTATGCATACTTTCTTTTCCTACTATAACCTTAAATGTAAAAAAATCGCTTCATATGACGCATAATAATCAACTATTTACTAGTTTTTGTCAAGAAAATGTAGTAAAATTACTTCAAAAAATGAGCTTGTTGCCACAAATTTTTCAGAATTTGTGTTGATTTTGCTTTTATTATTGAATATATGACTTTTAAAATAAAGAGTAATTCCATTTTCGTTTTATAAGGAAGGTTTTATAGAATGAGTGACGAACAATTAAATACAGAACAAAACATTGAAGCTGCAGTAATTGAAACAGATCCAATGAGCAAAATGAATTGTGCTTTTTGTGGTGCTGAGATTGACATTGAGGGGCTTCCTCGGTTTTCACCAGTTGCATGCACAGCTTGCGCTAAGGAAAACACTGTTTCTGCAAAGCTAGGTCATTTTGTATTACTTAAATCACTTGGCGCAGGTGGTATGGGTACTGTATTTTTAGCAGAAGATGAGAATCTTGGCCGCAAAGTAGCAATTAAAGTGATGCAAAAGCAGCTTGGTCAGGATCCTGCCCTATTTGAAACCTTCCGTAATGAAGCACAGAGTGCAGCACGCTTAAACCACCCACACGTTGCTCAAATTTATTCCTTTGGTCGCGAAAAAGGTTTACCATACCTAGCAATGGAATTAGTAAATGGCAATAAGCTGGATGAAATGATTGAATCAGGCACAGCACTTGATCCTGCATTTGTTCTACGCGTCGGTTTAGAGATTGCAGAGGGATTAAAGGCTGCTGAAGAGGTAGGACTATTCCACGGCGATATTAAGCCTGACAACATTTTGTTTGACGAGAACATGCAAGCAAAGCTTGTAGATTTTGGTATTGCCAGCATGGCATCTCAAGGAGCAACCAATGAGCTTTGGGGAACACCATACTACATTGCTCCTGAAAAGGTACAGAAGAAAAAGAACAGCGCTCGAAGCGATATTTACAGCTTAGGTGCAACACTTTACCATGCTATTGCAGGCCAACCTCCTTATGAGGGAGCTGATGCTGTAGCAGTAATCAAAGCACGCTTTGCAGGACCTCCTCCTGCATTGGAAAGCATTCGCCCTGATATTGAGCCAGAGGTCACACGAATCATTGGTCGCATGATGTATAATGACCTATTTATGCGATATCCAAACTATGGTTCATTAATCAATGATATTAAAGCATATTTGGCAAATGTCCCAGAAGCTCGTAAGGCAGGTCCTGGCAAGCGCCCTACTATTCGTAGTGCTGCAGCAGCTGCACCAACAAATAGCATAAACATGGATGCTTCTGCTTCTACTCCAACTTCTTCACACAAGTCTGGAAAGAAGTTTGTTATAACAAAGGGTGCAATGTCATCATCAGCTGTTCATTCAGCACCACCTCCTGCTCCAGCAGCAAATATTCCTGTTGTTGCAACGGACCCAACTACAGGTCAGCCACAAATAAATGTTACTCAGCCTAAACCACGCAATGCAAATGTTGGTAAATATATCATTTTCTCTATACTTGGCGTAGTTATTATAACAATCCTTGTTATTGTAGGTGTTGTTGTAAACGTCATCATGAAGAGCAGCAAAGAGAAAAAAGATTTTTCACGCGTTAGCGCAGAAATTTCAGAAATTGAGTCAACCTTTGAAGAACTTGGCAACAATGTTAATCGTCAGCTTGAGATTTTAAAGCAAAGAGACTCACAAATTGAGGCAATTCTTGCAGATGTGACAAAGATTTATAAGGATGCGGATGATATCACTCCGATATTCCCTGACTTTGAACCACCTAAGCCTGTAGTTGAAGAAGCTCCAAAAGAAAGCGCAGATATTGTTGCCGTAGGATATACAGAAGAACAACTCGCTGAAGCAAAACAGGATTTAATTGATCTTGGCATTTCTGAGCCTACTGATGAACAAATCAAGAATATGGCAGCAAAGAAATTTGCAGCTGCACCAGCAAAGGAAGCAGATCCAGCAAACCCTCTAAAGGGCAAGACTATTGAAACAATCACAGCTAAGCTAATTGCTGAAAATCCTGAACTGGCAAAGGTTGTTGCGGAAAAGATTCTTACAGAAGGTATGAAGCGTAAGGCTCGCACTGCTATTCTTGATTTAAAGGGCGAAGATCCTACTGATGAAGAAGTTATTAAACGTGCAATCACAGCAATTGGCAAAGATATTAATGCCAAGTTAGCTGAGCTTGATGATGCTGACAAGGAAGCAATCACAGCAGCCATCAACGCTGCTGCTGGTGCAACTGAAGCAGCAACAGAAGAAGCAGCTGCTGACGAAGCTCCTGTTGCACAAGAGGAGGCTCCTGTTGAAGAAACTCCTGCTGTTGACGATGCTAAGGCAAAGATTCGTACAACACTAGACAAGTCTGCTGAAGATAATGTTTACAAATATATCAAAGAAGTAAAGAAGAATCTTCGTGATGCTGAGGCTCTCGCAGCATCAGCAACAACATACGAAGCATATCAATACGATATCAAGAAAGCAAATCTTATCATTCTAAAAACTGCTCGAGACAGCCGAGCAGAGATTAAGATTAATCTTGAAAATGCAGCTACTAAAATCAAAGATGCTATTAAAGTAGCTGACATTTCTCTTCGTAATGCAAAGGTTGGTGTTAAGAAGCTACAAAGAGATGCTCGTGGATTTATATCTACTAGAAGTCGTCTTGCAGAAGAGGCAGCTGCAGCTAAAGCAGCTGCAGAAGAAGAAACACGCCGCGTCACTGCTGAAGCAAAGCGCCAGGCTGTAATTCGCGAAGAAATTGATCGAATTAATTCTGTTCTCTTGGACAAAAAGGCTCTTGTTGATAAATTTGAATATCAAAAGATTATCTCAGACATGAAGCGTATGGAAGCAGAATTAAGTACTCCTGAGGGCAAAGAGGAATTAAATTTTGTTATCAATAGATTTGAAAGACTAATTTCTCTACGCACATTCCTACTTGAAGATCTAGATAAAAATGCTGGTTTGCGTCGTGGTTATAGAAGATTAGATATTTCCGGAATCTCTAAGGACAGAAAGATTATCTTCGTAAAGCCAAACAAGGAAATTAAAGTTGCAGACCTTACATACTCTGATTGGCAAACACTGCTAATTAACCAAGTAATTCGCCGTGACGTTAATAGAAAGATTTCTTTTGATGAAGAAGGCAACCAACTATTCAATGCTGCTATTTTCTGCTATGTTCACGATAGCGGCAATGCGGTAGCTGACCAAATCATGAGAGATTGTGCTGCTAAAGCTATCAAAAAGCAAGCTTCACTATCTTCTGATGCTCGTCGCCTCATTCCTTCCCTAACTGAGGAAGAAATTAATAAGGTAATTAAAGGTGACAGTCAGGACGATTTCTCTTCTGACGGATTTTAATCATTCATAAAAATAACCGCTCATCACCTATGAGCGGCTATTTTTATTTTTCTAATGCATATTTTTAATTAGGTTTTGGGGATTTATTGTGAATTCTAAAAAGCAAGGCTTTAATAATGCTGTGTACATTGAACAGCAAAGTGCAGAAATTATGAAGCGCGCAGAACGCTTTGGTAAGTTATATCTTGAGGTCGGCGGTAAGCTATTTCAGGACTTACATGCAGCACGCGTACTTCCAGGTTTTGACCCAGATGTTAAAATCAAGATGCTTCAAAAGCTTGGTGACCGCGTTGAGGTTATTGTTTGCATATATGCTGGTGATATTGAACACAGAAAATATCGTGCAGATTTTGGAACAACATACGACAATGAAGTGCTTCGTCTTGTAGATGAGGTGCGTAGCTATGGTATCCATGTTTCAACGATTGTAATGACACGCTACAACTCTAAGATGAAGGGTGCACGTGGCTTTGCAAACAAGCTAAAAAAAGTTGGCCTGAATGTTGTTTACCACTCCATTACAGCTGGCTATCCTGACGACATAGAGACAATCCTAAGCGAAGAAGGCTGCGGTAAAAATCCATACATTCCTACAGAACGCCCTGTAGTTGCTGTAATTGCTCCAGGTCCAATGAGCGGAAAATTTGCGACATGCCTAAATCAGCTTTATCATGATAATAAGGCTAACATTACATCTGGCTATGCAAAGCTAGAAACATTCCCTGTATGGAATCTTTCTCTTGAGCATCCTGTAAACATCGCTTACGAGGCAGCAACTGCTGACTTACTTGACGAGAATATGATTGATACCTTCCACGAGAAGGCTTATGGAATCAAAACTGTAAACTATAATCGTGATATTGAAGCATTCCCAATTCTTCATGAGTTATTGATGCGCGTATCTGGTGAAGAGATGTACAAGTCTCCAACAGATATGGGCGTAAACAGAGTTGGCTTTGCTATTGACAATGATAAGCTTGTTTGTGCAGCTGCACGAAAAGAAATTCTACGCCGCCATTTACATGCTATTTGCGATGTAATGATTGGTCGTGCTGAAGAAAGCACACTTGAAAAGACTCAAACCCTTGTTAACAAACTAAATATTACAGAAGCAGAATTACCTGTAATTGCTGTAGCAAGACAAGCAGCTCAGGAAGCTACAAAGCTTACAGGAAAGGGCAATCAAGGCATATACTGTGCAGCTGCAATTCAACTAAAGGATGGCACCATTATCAATGGCAAGAACACTCCTCTACTCCATGCTGCTTCAGCTATGATTCTTAATGCTCTAAAATATCTTGCTGGTATCCCTGATTGGCTGGATTTGCTTCCTGCGAACTACACAAAATCTATCCACGATATGAAGCAACAGTCTTTTGCAAGAACATCTCTTAGCCTTGACACATCTGAGCTTCTTGTCGCACTAGGTATTTGTGCTGCAAATAGTATTGCTGCTGAGCGTGCAATCCAAAAGCTTCCTGAGCTTCATGGCTGCGAGGTGCATCTAACACACATGATGGGTTCTGGAGATGCAGATGGTCTTCGCAAAATTGGTGTACGCGTAACAACTGATCCATTCTATCCAACAAAGAAACTGTTTGTTCAATAATTTACTATGAAAATGATTCCTGACATTCAAAGCTGTATCATTTGCGAAGATGTTCGCCGTGAAATAAATGGCAAGCTAATGCTTATCGGTGTTACAGCAAACATGATATTACCTAAGTTGCCATGCAAAATTGATAAACTGCATATTGTAACAAGTCTTTGCTGCGGAGAAGGAGAATTTGAGCTTTCTACAAAGATTTATGCTCCAGACCAGAAAACTGTTGTTTTGAAAAACGAAAAGCCAAACAAGATTATCCTTAAGGATACAAACACATTGGCAACTGTTGTTCAATGCTTTATAAATCCTACCTTTAATGAAAAAGGTATTTATTGGGTGGAGACTTTGATTGATAACAATCTTAAGCTGCGCTTCCCTCTTCCGATTACAACTAAGGACGATATTTTACAGCAGAAGCAAAACCATCAATAATCAATTTACTCTTTTGTAAAATGCACCCGTAGCTCAATTGGATAGAGCGTTGGTCTCCGGAGCCGAAGGTTGCGAGTTCAATCCTCGCCGGGTGCACCAAATTATAACATAATCCCACAACCACAAGGATTATTGTCCTCTAGCAAATCACTCTCCCCTAGAGAATTAAACCACAAAAACCTTTTTCCTGTACCTTCGTGCATTTCGTGGTTCCAATTAGATAACGCAAGGGTCTTGTCTGTAAATTTGCACCATTCATAGTATTATTTCCTTTTTTGTATTTATATAATACCATGAACTGGCGGCAAAATTTCCCCCTCGGGGGGTGTATTCCTACTTATGTGGAAAAATATATAATTCTACATAGTATAGATTGAATTTACAGACAATATTTTACACTATCCAATTGTTTGTCAGCGTTTTAAACAATCAGGAATGATTTGGTCACTTAATGGTGTTAAATCACTATTACCTCTTAGAACACTGTTAATGTCAAATAGGTTAGAAGAATTCTTCAGGTATAGAAAAAAACATCTTGAGCAAGTATCATTTGTTTCTTAACCTGCATAAAAAACTCTTTGCACCCCCTATTTCAAAATATTTTAATAACTCATTGACTTGACGAAATATATATATTAAAATATTTTCATCTTAAACGATAGGGAGTGGTTATGCAATCTAAGAAAAAACTTTTTTTAGCTACAACATTATTAGTAGCTTTATTTTCATCAACATTCAGTTACAGCACAGTATATCAACCTGGAATGTGGTTCTATCATGAGCCAACAAAGGAAACCATAGACGAAAATAAGTTCCCAAGCATTGCTGCACTTGAAGGAGTAGTTCCATCTCAAGGTGTATTTATGGAATACACTGACAGTACTAATGCAAAAAATGTTCCAGCAGGAGGAACTGTTGGCTCAGGAACAAACTTGTATGACAATATTTCAAAAATTTGGTATCGCAATGAAATGTTTGGCTACGAAGGTCAATTCTTTGTTGAAAAAGGTAAGACCTATACCTTTAGTAAAGACCATGGGCGCTATATGCGCATAATAATTGATGGTAATCAAATCATGAAAAGCTCCTATTGGGGAGACCATCCAAAATCCACTTATACTCCAACAAAAACAGGTTATGTTAATCTAGAAGTCCGTGCAGGAATAAATGGAGAAACTTATATTGGACCATTGAGCAAAAATTTCGGCACTGGCTATAATACTGAGGGATTAACCTTTAATAGCAACACTTGGGGTGAAGATCCATGGAAACCATTCCTTGATCCAGGTGATTGCTCTATTCTTCGCATAGTTAAATCAGAGACAGACTATATGACTTTAGATCGAGTCGAGACCTCAGGCGATGACGTGATTCTTTATGCCACCTTTACAAATGTTCCAAAGGCAGGCACATTAACTGCGTTATATGGCATTGGTAATGGTGGTGAGATCTCATCATATTGGGAAAATTCTCTAGTGCTAGGAAATATTGAAGAAGGCAATACCACACAAACGGCATACACCATTCCGAAAGGATATTGAGCCTTGCCACGCCGCGGGCAACGGCGATATCGAAACTCTCTCTGTACTTAGATTCGTGCGACAGTTCCTCTGCCCTTCCGCATAGAGTTTTTAGATTGGTTATGCCTGCTTTTTTAGCGGTTTCGGCAACGAAAGTAAGTTTTTTTGCCGTCGCATCGTTAGAGGTAACAACGCAATCGGGCGCGCAAAGCGCAAGCGGCAACGACGGAAAACCGCCGCCGCAACCGATATCTATTATATTTACATCCTTAAAAAGCGAGGTGTCGAGAAGCGTGAGCGAATCCCAAAAATGAAGCAGCCCCACACCCTTTTCGTCGGTAAGCGCGGTGAGGTTCATCACCTCGTTCTTTTCGCGCAGGCATTCGCCTATTATATCAAGCGACGCGCATTGCTGTTCGCTAAGCGTTGGGCGGTATTTTTTTGTTAGTTCCGAAAAGCTCATTGTTTGCCTCCTTGCGAGAGATAGATAAGCAAAACCGATATATCCGACGGCGAAACACCGCTTATGCGTGATGCTCTGCCTATATTTTCGGGACGGAGTTTTTGCAGTTTCTGTGCCGCTTCGATACGAAGCCCCCTTATAGCCGTATAATCGATATCGGGCGGAAGCATTTTTTCTTCGAGCTTGGAAAACCGCTCGATCTCTGCAAGCTGTCGTTTGATATATCCCGAGTATTTTATTTCGGTCTCGGCGCGTGCAAGAAGATTTTTA
>JAGCJJ010000013.1 GCA_017648065.1 Kiritimatiellia bacterium
CATAGTTCATTACGCTTTGTCCAAGAAGAGTAATGTCTTTGATGCCTGCATTAACCAGCGCAATAATTTCAGGGAGAATCTCTTGAGGTTGGCGGCTGAACTCTGGTCCGCGTACATCCGGTACGATACAATATGAGCAGCGACGATTGCAACCAAGTAGGATAGTTGCAAATGCACTTACAGGCTGTTCTGAGCCAGCAAAACATTCTGGAACAACCTTTGGAAGCTCGTTATCAAGATTTGATAGCTCACAAATGCGCTGCTCACCCTTAAGAGCGCGCTCGACAATGCCAGGAATTAGCTGCTCGCATCGTGTTCCCACGGAAAAAGATAGTGTAGGGAGTCTCTTGAAAATTGTGTCTTTAAAGTTTTGTGCCATGCAACCCATTAGGCCAATTACACGATGTGGCTTCTCACGACGACCTACGGTACAAAGTAGTCCAAGTTTACCAATAGCTTTGTCTTCGGCCTTACCACGTACACTGCAACTATTAACGATAACGATATCTGCTTCGTCTTCTTCAGATGTATGCTCGTAGCCTGCAGCAATTAAGCGATTTGTGAGTACCTGAGAGTCGCGCACATTCATTTGGCAGCCGTAAGTGTGAATATGAAATTTATACATTGTAAATTCGTTTTTAAGTTTAATAGAGATAAATAAATTTTTTGTAATAATTTAACAAAAAAAACAGATTAAGGCAAATGCATTATTTTTCTAGAATGAAAGCCATATTTGTGCTATCATTATACAAGAAAATTAATCATTAGGTAATTGGAGTTTCTTATGAGTTTTATTTTAGATAAATTGTTCCCGTCGTTGTTAATTTTGGGTGCTGCATTTGGTGGAAACATTCTTTTGAAGAAATTTTTGAGAACTATATTGGATAAGGCAAAAGGCGGAGAATTAGATCCTACTGTTAAGCGATTGGCAGTGGGAGCTTCTGTAATATTGATTTATGTGGTTGCTGGGTTAATTGTTTTAGATATTTTTGGTATCAATACATCAGGCTTATTGGCTATGCTTGGTGCCTGCGGTTTGGCAATTGGCTTGGCTTTAAAGGATACATTAAGCAACATTGCAGCAGGACTGATGATTGTAATTCTACGCCCATTCAAGGTTGGCGATTTTGTTGATTGTGGGGTAGCAAGTGGCACTGTAGATACAATAGGTCTTTTTACAACAAAATTTACTACAGCAGATGGAATTTTTGTTGAAGCACCTAATAGTGTTGTGTGGGGAAATTCTACAAAGAATTACTCTCGTAATAATCTTCGCCGTTTGGATATCCCTGTAAGTGTTTCTCATGGGGATTCTGTTCTAGAGGCAATCCGCGTATTGTTGTCAGTTGCAGAGAAAGATGCTCGTACTACAGCTGCAGAACAAAAGCCGATAGCATTTGTGGATAAATTGGATAATAGCTCTGTAAATTTGGTTTTGCGTGTATGGGTAGACAGAAGTGTTTATTGGGATGCGATGCACGATCTTACACGCGATGTAAAGCTTGGGTTTGAAGAAGCAAATATTACAATTCCTTTCCCACAGTGCGATGTTCATATCAAGAACAATCCATAAATTTATATGGGTGGTTAGCGAAAGATATAATTCAAATTCTTATGAAGATTTTTATTCCACAATGTGTTAAAGAGTCAACGGCTCCAATTCTTGTTGCAGTTTCTGGTGGCTCAGATTCTATAGCAATGCTACTTGCTTTAAAAGAAGAGCTTGCTTTAGAGCGCATCATTGTGGCGCATTATAATCATGGAATCCGTGGCGAAGAGGCTGATCGCGATGAAGCACATGTGCGAGAGCTATGTGAGAAGCTTGGGCTACGCTTTGTTTTAGGAAAAGGGGATGTTCCTGCAGCAGCAAAGCAATCCGGCGAATCTGTAGAAATGGCTGCTCGCTCAATGCGCAGGGAGTTCTTTATTGCTACAGCGAATATTCATAAGTGTATTGCTATTGCGACAGGACACAATCGCGATGACCAAGTGGAAACTTTATTCTTGCGTCTGTTACGAGGAGCAGGCTTGCGTGGACTTGGTGGTATTCGCCCAGAGGTTGTTGGTGAGAATGGTATTGTTTTCTTTCGTCCTATAATCAATTGCTCACATCTTGAGTTACAAGAATTTCTTAAAGAAAAATATAATCAAGCATGGTGCGAGGATTCTACTAATGGAGATTTGGAAATCCTTAGAAATAAGCTTCGCTTAAAAATTGTGCCTGCATTAAAAGAAAATTTTGGAGATGGCTTTGATCAGCCAATTTTACGTACAATGGAACTAATTCGACAAGATTCTGATTGTTTAGATGAAATTGCCAAAGAACATTTGGCAAAGCTGAAGGTTGCAGATGAATCAAGCTATGCAACAATTTCTATTGAAGGACTGGCTGAATTGCATGAGGCAATCAGGAGCCGCGTGTTGCTGGAATTCCTTTATTCAAGTAAGCTTGTTGATAAGGTAATTAAGCAAATGGTTGATAGGCTTTGGGCGCTTTGTGAATGTGATGGCTCAGAGCAGAGAATTGCTACACTTTCAAGTAATTGTGTTGCTATTCGCAAAGGCACAACAATTAAGCTTTTACCACTAGAGTTATATGCAAAACAACAGGAGGAGGGTGAACGTAGCTTTTATTATGCGTTGCCTCAGATATTGAAGCTTGCTCCTGCAACTCGCGTTTGTCTTGGGACCTATGAGTTTGGTGAACTTCTTCATGTTGCTTTAGCCACAGAGCCTTCTCGCCAGTTGCTCAAACCACCTCGCACACCTCTTTGTCAATTTCCAGTAGAGTGTACCATTTCTGCAGCTGCATTTGATGAGCCACTTGTATTGCGTTCTTACGAATATGGAGATAAAATTTCTCCGGCAGGCAGTAATTTTACAAGAAAACTTTCAGATATTTTTACAGACCTAAAGCTACCAAAAGAATTTAGGCGCAGTGTTCCTTTGCTTGCAACAGCAAGTGGCAAGGTTATATGGCTGCCAGGCTATGCAGTGGATGCTTCTGTTGCAGTAGTGTCTGGTGAAAAATCTGTAAAGCTCACATTGTCACGTTATTTCAAACAAACCAAGGTTAGAATCTAAAAGGGAGAATATACAATTATGAAATTCATACATTTGGGTAAATCATACCAGTTGAGCATTGATACACCTAGCGCATTAAAAGAAATTGTTGCTTTGGATGAATCACTATGGGCAATTTCAAGTGCTCCTATAGATGCATATTTGATTGATCAAGCTTTTCTAAAATATGTGGATTCAGATGCTAATGGTCGTATCCGTACTGACGAGATTAAAGACGTTGTTCGTTGGTGCATGGATACATTGACAGATTTATCTTGCTTCTCAGAATCAAAGCCAGAGATTGAAACCGCTTTAATTAATGATGCTTCTACTGATGGACCAGGCTTGAAGATTACAATTAATTATGTAGCAGAGCAATACAAGACAGATGGTAAGGTAACATCACTTGATAATGTTCGCCTTTGCATGAAGGAAATTCGCAGTAAGCCACTAAATGGCGATGGCGTTGTTGTTCCTGAATCATCTACTGATGCAGAAGTCTCAGCATATATTGCAGCAGCAATCAAGGCAACTGGCGGTACTCTAGATATCAGTGGTGCAACAGGAGTAAATCTTGCTCAGCTGGAAACTTTCCGTGATGCAATTAAAGCATTTTTGGAGTGGAAGAAGAATGGTGCAGAGAATGGCCCAGCAATGCCACTTGGTGCAGCTACTCCTAAAGCATGGGATGTTATGAAGAAGTATGAGGAGAAGTTAGACAAGTTCTTCCTTGTAGCTCGCTTCCGTGATTTTGATCCAACAAATTCAGCTCGCTTTATTTCTGCTTCTGCAGCAGCAGATACAGCTGGCGATGCTCTTGGTGCAGCTCCTATTGCAAAACCAGATGATAATGGAGCATTGCCTTTGACAGGAGCAGCCATTAACCCAATTTATCGTGGGCTAATCAATGAATTAGTCGCTGCAGTAGTTACACCTATCCTAGGAGAAGGTGTTTCTGCTCTTACTGAGGCTGAATGGAATAAGATTAAAGCAACATTAGCTCCTTATGGTGCATATTTAGCATCAAAGCAAGGTGCAATTGTTGAAGGCTTTGCTAAGGCAGATTTAGAAAAGTGGACTGATGAGAAGTATCATGTAGCAATTGTTGAGCTAACAGCAATTGACCAAGATATTGCAAATCGTGCAGCTGCATTAAATAAACTTGAAAAACTAATTCTTTGCAGAATGCATTTAATTGAGTTTGTTAATAACTATGTTAACCTAAGTAAACTTTATGATCCAGTGGCAAGTGCTCTGTTTGAATGTGGCAGTGCAGTAATTGATGGACGCTGGTTTAATATGGCAATCCCGGTTGCAGATGTAAATGCGCATAGTGCTATTGCAAAGAATAGTGGTATCTTTATCATTTATCTTGATGTTATACCTAATGATAAATCTCCTGCTCTTAAGGTAGCAATGCCTGCAACCTCTGGAACTCGTGGTAATTTGTCCGTTGGTAAGCGTGGTGTTTTCTTTGACCTAAAGGGTGCAGAGCATGATGCTGTGATTACAAAGATTGTTGAAGCGCCAATCAGTCTTCGTGAAGCAATGCTTGCTCCATTTAAGAAGGTTGGAGATTTCTTGATCGGTAAAATAGAAGGCAAGTCTGCTAATGCTGAAAAGTCATTGCTTGCTACGGTTGATTCAACCACAAAGACACCTCCAGCTGCACAGGGAGGCAATTCTCCTGCAAATATGATGATGGGCTTAAGCCTTTCTTTTGCTGCACTAGGTTCTTCTCTTGCATTTATTACAAAGTCACTAGGAGGTATGGATATTTGGACAATTATTCAAGGTTTAGCTGTCGCATTCTTTGCAGTGCTTGTTCCAATTGTTGTTGTTGCATTGATTAAGATGGCTCGCCAAGACCTAAGTTTAATTTTAGAGGGCTGTGGTTGGGCTGTTAACCAGCGTATGCGTTTAACAAGAAAGTTGCGTAAGCAATTTACAAGTAAAGCTGCATATCCACGTGAGGCTTCTGGTACTCCTTGCAAGCGTTTTTATAAAAATCTGTTTTTTGCAATTCTTGCAATTGTAGATATCTATTGCTTGTATTGGTTTATTAAAGTAATTATTCTGGGAAAGTAATAATATAATGGGCACACTTGCTGGAATTGGATTAGGAACAAATCTTGGCGACAGAATGGGCCACTTATGTGATGCCAGAGCAGAGCTTGAGGCATTATCAGGAGTGAAGCTTCTTGCCGCAAGTAATATTTATGAAACAGAGCCTGTAGGTGTGCCAGCAGAATATGCACATATGGCATTTTTGAATGCAGTGCTGCTATTTGATGTAGATCTAGATGTGGAGGAGTGGTCGAGCCACGTACATGCAATAGAGGATAAGCTATTGCGTGTACGTACAGAGGTGCGTAATACTCCTCGCACAATAGATTTAGATTTATTATTTTTTGGAGATGTTGTAATGGAGCGACCACATCTTCATTTGCCACATCCACAGTGTCGTAATAGACGCTTTGTATGTATGCCTCTTTGTGATGTTGCTCCCGATTTACATTTGCCTGGCGAGGATACTCGTTCCATGAGAGAGGTTCTTGCAGCAATGCCAGAGATTCCTGCTGTAAAACTTTATTCTACAGAGTGGAGTCGTGATTGTAATATAAAATAACCAATAGTTTATTGTTTTATTCAATATATAGAGTAAGGTGAGCCAATGTTTAGATTAAAGAAAATAGGTGAAGTATTACCAGTTGCCAGTAAGGATGTAAGAAAATCTAAGTTGGGTCTTGGTTTTGAAAAACTTGATCGCGATGTATTTGACCCTGAAAAGGCTTATCCGTATGTGGCACATACTGGTGCAAAATGGATTCGTATTCAGTCTGGTTGGGCACGTACAGAGAAGACTAAGGGAGAATACGATTTTGTTTGGCTTGATTCTATTGTTGATAATCTATTAAAGATTGGCACAATGCCTTGGATATGCCTTTGCTATGGTAATGGATTATATGATGAAGAGGCTGCAAAAATTTTTGGTGCTGTAGGTATTCCACCAGTAAAGACACAGGAGCAAAAGGATGCATGGTATAATTACGTTTTTGCTCTGGTGTCCAGATACAAGGAGCGAGGAGTAGATCGTTTTGAGGTGTGGAATGAGCCAGATGGAATATGGTGCTGGAAGCATGGTGTCTCAGGAAAAGAATATGGTGAATTTGTAATTCTTACAGCAGATGCTATACATAAAGCAAATCCTGATGGTAAGGTAATAGTTGGTTCTGTTTGTATGCACCAACTGGATTGGCTTTATGATATGCTTGATACAGGCTGTTTAGAAAAAGCATGGGGCTTTACATATCATTGCTATTCTGCAGATGAATCAGAAAATCCGGACCGCATGCGTATGTATTCTGCGGTTTTGAAAAAATATAATCCAGAGATAAAGATTATTCAAGGTGAATCTGGCTCTCAATCTCGCCCAGATGGTGCCGGTGCATTGAATGGTATGGCATGGACAGAAGAGAAGCAGGCAAAGCAATTGCTTCGTCATACGGTGTCCGATTTTCTTTGTGATGTAGAATTTATGTCATTCTTCTCAACAATGGATATGATTGAGGCATTAAATGGCAAGGTTGGCGATAAGTCAACTTATCTTGATTATGGTTATTTTGGTGTGCTTTCTGCAACTTTTGATGAAGATGGAAAATCAACTGGAGAATATAAACCTAAAATGTCATATAGGGCATTACAAGTGTTAGGTTCATTATTTAAGGAAGAGCCAAAGGTAATAGATAATATTGCATATAATATTTTGCCAATGTCATCACAGCTTATGGGGTGGAAGCAAGAGGCTGGTTTTAAGGATATTATTGCTGGTGGATTTGTTTTACCTGATGGCAGGGAATTATTTACCTATTGGAAGCCAACAGATTTAATTAATTGTTCTATTGAAGAAACAATAACAATTTGCTTTGGCGGATATAAAAAAGAACCAAAGCTTATTGACCCAATGACAGGGGCAATATATGAGTTGCCAGATTCGGTTATAGAGCGAAAGAGCGACAAAGTATGCCTTCTAAAGCATATCCCTTTGCGTGATTACCCTCTGTTTTTAATCTTTGATTGCTAAATCATTGTTTTATTAACTATCATACAAGTGTGAACTTTTTGTTGTTTTAGTACATTTGATTTTTGGTTATTTTTAGGTTTGAATTGAAATTTGGGTGGGTCTTTATTTTTTTTCTTGCAAAAAAAACTAAAAAGGTGGAAAATTATAGCATCTTAAAACTAGTATAAAAGGATTTTGAAATGACAAATATTGATTGGTCAAAATTAGGCTTTGGTTATAGTGACACAAATTGCCATATTCGTTATACATGGAAGGACGGAGCATGGGATAATGGCGAGCTTGTGAAGGAGCCATTTATCAATTTACATATTGGAGCAGCTTGCTTGCATTATGGACAGGAAGCATTTGAGGGAATGAAAGCATTTCGTTGCAAGGATGGTAAGGTGCGCATATTCAGACCAATGGAGAATGCAAACCGTATGTTCCGTACAGCAAAGCGTGCATGCATGGCACCAGTACCTCCAGAGATGTTTGTTGATGCTGTTAAGCGTGTCGTTCGTGCAAATGAGGAGTTTGTTCCTCCATATGGCACAGGTGGTTCACTTTATATTCGCCCATTGTTAATTGGCTCAGGCATCCAGATTGGCGTTGCTCCAGCAAAGGAGTATACATTTATTGTATTAGTAATGCCAGTAGGAGCATATTACAAAGGTGGTTTGAAGCCTGTTCGAGCAATTATCTACGATGAATTTGATCGTGCTGCTCCTTTGGGAACAGGTGATATCAAGATTGGTGGTAACTACGCAGCAAGTTTGTATGCACATGAGAAGGCAAAGGCAGCAGGTTATCCTGTAGAGTTATATCTTGATTCAAAGAGTCATACATATGTTGAGGAATTTGCTACATCAAATTTCTTAGGTATCAAGAAGGATGGAACATATGTAACTCCGGATTCTACTTCTGTATTACCTAGTGTTACAAACCTGACTTTGAAGCAGATTGCAGCAGATTCTGGTCGCAAGGTTGAGGTTCGTCCAATTCCATTTACTGAGTTAGATGAGTTTGTGGAAATTGCAGCTTGTGGTACAGCAGTAGTTGTAACACCAGTTTATGAGATTACACGTGGTGATAAGGTAATTACCTTGGGCGATAGTGAATCTTGTGGTCCAGTGGTTCAGGAGCTATACGAAAAAGTACAAGCTATTCAGTATGGAGAAGTGCCTGATATTCATGGATGGTGTGAGGAAATATAGTACTGAGCAACATATTGTAAAGAATATGAAATAGCAATATTTCAAATATAATTTTCAAAAACGTTTGAATTTGTTCATTTTCTTTATTATTGTTGTTGACATTAAAAGTCAAATTTAGTACTCTATACGAAGTTTTTTAACGAAAAAAAGAATTTAGTTGTTCTATAGGAACTTATTGATAAGGGAATAATAAACATGAGCCAGCACAGCAGTCTAAAAGGATCAAGCAAAATTGTTATGCGTCGCAATGTTCTAAAGCGTCATGAGCGCGTTGAGCTAATGCGCAAGCGCGGTCAGTGGAAGGACGAGGAAGGCCGTGGCTACGGTCTCCCAAAGACTAAGCCTGAGGAATAATTTTACTTTAAAAATTTTCTGATCCAAGCACCACCGGATACGTTTTCGTTTTCCGTTGGTGCTTGTTGTTTTTATAGAAGTCACTTTTATATGAAAATTAAATATTTATTGCCTTTAATAATATCAACTACAGTATGCTCTGCAGCATTAGTTGAAGTTACAGGAGATCGAGTAAATTTGCGCTCCGCAGCAGGCTTGCCAAGTGATGTTGTTGGGCAAGTAAATCGAGGTGATTTATTAGAGCTGTTGGGGAGTGTTGATGAGCCTTGGGTGAAGGTCGCTCCTCCACAAAGCGTTAATCTTTGGATTTCTAGCCGTTTTGTAGAAAATGGTGTAGTTTCTGGTGAAAGAGTTAGAGTTCGTGCCGGAGCTAGTGTTAATCATAAAGATGTTGGTATTGTTGATAAGGGAGAAAAGGTTGTTGTTCGAGGTAAGGTTGGAGATTGGTTGAAGATTGCTCCGCCAAAAACAGCATCTGTTTGGATTACTAACGCTTATGTAAAGGTAGTTAGTGGGAAAACAGTTACAGAAACCAGAGGAAAAGGTAATACAAACACAGCTCCTAAGGTGATAACTACTACAACTACTACATCAACAACAACGACGACAACAACAATCCCAAAAGCCCCTAAGGCAGAGCAAAAGAATCCAGTAAAGCAAAATCCTAATAAAGAAGAAAAAGAGAAGAAACCTCGTCGCACATTGTTAGGAGATAAGACAGAGTCTGATGACCCAGTTGTTGGCCCTGCTAAGATACCACAATCAAAACTTCGTTCAGATTGCAAACAGGCAGTACATGGCTCATATACTGGAAGATTAGAGGCTTCTCCAAAGAATGCACCAGCTCGCTTCCGTTTGGTTGTTGATGTTCCAGGTTCAGCATTGACAGAGACAGTATGCTATGTAATTGGAAACGGAGATCAATTAAAGTCGATTTCTGGGCAGAACTTTACATTTGAAGGTCCTGTTTATTGGCTTAACAGCACAAGTGTCCCAACTGTTTATACTAAATCAATTACAAGGGTGCGTAAATGAAAGTAGATGTGGCACAGTCTGCTGGCTTTTGCTGGGGTGTTCGCAGGGCAGTTGAGATTGCTCACAAAACGGCAGAAAAATTTGGAACAGAAGTTTTTACAGATGGCCCTTTGATTCATAATCGGGCTATGATGCAAAAATTGGAGGAGAGTGGGGTAAAAGTGTGCAAAGACCCTGCCACATTGCCAGAAAATTCTGTGCTGATTATTAGAGCACACGGTATTCCTCCTGAACGCCAACGTTTTCTTGAGAGTTTGCCAATTCAATTAGTTGATGCGACTTGTTTGGACGTTCGCCGTATTCATAATGTAATTTCGAAATACGCTGAAAAGGGTTATTTTTGTATAATTCTAGGAGATAAGTCACATGCTGAGGTCATTGGACTTATGGGTTATGCGATTGCGGGTGGATTTGTCGTAAGCAATGTTGCAGAGGTTGCTGATGTTGATAACCAAGGTAAGCCAGTATGCCTTGTGGCACAGTCTACTCAGGCTCAAGCATTATTTGATGAAGTAGCTGCTGCAGTTAAGGAGAAGTTTGGAGAAACTGCTATAGTTGAGAATACAATTTGTCGTGCTACACAATCGCGTCAAGGTGAGCTAAAAAGCTTGGCAGAGTCAGCAGATGCATTTGTTATTGTTGGGTCTCCTGAAAGTGCAAACACTCAGCGTTTGGCATTGTTAGCAAAGGCATTGTTACCAACGTATGTGGTTGATTCTGCAGAGCAGTTGGATTTAGCAGAGCTAGGACAATACAAGCATATTGCAATTAGTGCTGGTGCTTCTTCTCCGGATTTTGCGATTAAGGCTGTTGAGGAAAAAATTCGCACAATTTAATTTTGCTTAATTGTAATTTTATAAAAATATCAGTTAGAGAGTGATACATATGAAGGTTTTAAGAACAAAACAAGAGGTTGCTGCTTGGGCAGATGGGCAGCATAAGAATGGACTTAAGATTGGTCTTGTGCCAACAATGGGTTATCTTCACGAGGGGCATCTTTCTTTGATGCGTATAGCAAGAGAGAACACAGATGCTGTAATTGTATCTATTTTTGTCAATCCAACACAATTTGGCCCTAATGAGGATTTTGAGAAATATCCTCGTGATGAAGAGCGCGATTTGGCACTTTGTGAGGCAGAGGGCGTTTCTGCAGTATTTGCTCCAAATCCTCAGGAGATGTATGGAGGAGATAGCTCTGTAGTGCTTCAGGAGAATAAACTATCTAAGGTAATGTGCGGAATTTCACGTCCTATACATTTTTCCGGTGTGCTGACAGTAGTTAATAAACTGTTTAATATCAGCCGTGCAGATGTGGCTGTGTTTGGTCAAAAGGATGCACAGCAGCTGGCAATTATCCGAAGAATGGTGCGTGATTTAGATATGCCAATTAAGCTTATTGGTGCACCTATTGTGCGAGAACCAGATAATTTGGCAATGAGTTCCCGTAATACATATTTAAGTGCAGAGGACCGTGTTGCTGCATTAAATATTTCCAAGACTTTATTAGCACTTCAATCAGAATGGCCAAATAATGCGTGCTGGACTACAGAACAGGTGAAGCAACGCATTGCAGAGGGCATTGAGGGTGGCTCAAATGGCTATGTAAAGCTAGAGTATATTGCAATTGTTGATGCAGATACATTAGAGGAGCGCGATGCTACTTCTTCATTAGCAAACAATACACTTGTTGCAATCGCAGCTCAGGTGGGGAAAACTCGCTTGATTGATAATGTTCTAGTGGGGTTGGCATAATATTTTAGCATGTATTTCCTGCAATAATGCTTCTGTTTGGCTGTAAATCTAAAAATAACAATACTCTCAGAGGTAGCTTTGCAGGATTATAATAAACCTTTATTTCCATAATAATAAAAGAAAAAAGCCAGATTTTTATTTTTAAGCCCTTTTTTTGTGTTGCTTTTTATTCCAATGGTGTGCTAAAATCATTGGACACAAGTCAAAAAAGTTTAAATCATTAATCAATAAATAAGGATGACAGAGTAGTCATGAGTCAGATTGATACCCAAGCAATTCGTAAACAGTTCCAGCGCCACGATAAAGATACAGGTTCCTGCGAGGTTCAGGTAGCGGTGCTAACTAAGAAAATTGAACACCTAACAGAGCATCTTAAGACAAATCGTAAGGATCATGCTTCACGTTTTGGTCTAATTAAGATGGTTAACACTCGTCGTAGCCTTTTGGATTACCTAAAGCGCACAGATGAGCCACGTTACCAGGCTCTTATTAAGGAGCTCAGCATCCGCCGCTAATTTAGAGCGCGGAAAACGAAAGCTACCCAGAAGAAAACTCTGGGTGGCTTTTGTTGTACTATTATCTATTGCCTCGTGTAAGTATTTTGAGGCGATAGGCAGGGTCTCTAGCAGCGGTAAATGGTTCTCCATTTTGCTAGAGACATATTTTTTTATTACATACATTGTTGATAAAGTAGATACCCATCGTAAGCTATATATTTTTCGGTATTCTATCATAGGGTAGTATTTTATCATAATCACATTAGGAATGAATAATTATGAAAGACTCAATTTCAGTAAGCACACAGTTAGGTGGTAAGACACTTACTATCGAGACAGGTCTATTGGCTCGTCAAGCAGCTGGTGCAGTTCTAGTTTCTCTAGATGATATTGTTGTATTCTCAGCAGTAACAAATACAGATGAGCCACGCGAAGGCGTTGACTTTTTCCCTCTTCAGGTAGAATATCGTGAGAAGTACTATGCAGCAGGTCGTTTCCCTGGTGGCTACTTCAAGCGTGAGTCTCGCCCAAGTGAGAAGGAAATTCTTACAGCACGTCTAACAGACCGTCCAATCCGCCCACTATTCCCTGATGGCTATCACAATGATGTTCAGGTAAACAATACCCTAATGTCATGCGATGGCGTAACAGAGCCAGATTTCTTGAGCGTTATTGCTGCTTCTGCTGCACTACACATCTCAGAAATCCCATTCATGGGCCCAATTGGTGCTGTACGTGTAGGTCGCGTAAATGGTGAATTTATTTTGAACCCAACTCAAGAGCAGCGCCAGAATGGTGATCTTGACCTTCTATACAGTGGTATGAAGGGCCGCTTCCTAATGATGGAGGGTGGTGCAAACGAGATTCCTGAGGCAGATTTCTTAGCTGCACTAAAGTTTGGTCAAGAAGCAGTTGAAAAGATTATCGCTCTTCAGGAAGAGCTACGCGCAAAGCTAGGCCTACCTGAGAAGGTAGTTGTTGATGGCGATGCTTGCAATAAGGAGCTACTAGAAGCTGCACGCGCTGAGGCTGCAGAAAAGCTAGCAGATGCACTAACAATTCCTGGCAAGCTAGAGCGTCAGAATACAGTTAATGACCTAAAGGCAGCTCTAAAGGAAGCTCTACTTGTTAAGTTCCCAGAGATGACAGATGAAGAGTTCCGCGCAATGTTCGATGCATTTGAAATCGAGACAGTACGTAAGAATGTACTAGAGCGTGGAAAGCGTATCGATGGCCGTGGCTTTGATGATCTTCGCCCGCTTTATGGTCAGGTAGGTGTTCTACCACGTGCTCATGGTTCTGCAGTATTCTCACGTGGTGAGACACAGAGCTTGGGCGTGCTAACACTTGGCACAATGTCAGATGCTCAGGAACTAGATGCAATAACAGGTGGTCCAGTTTCTAAGAACTTTATGCTACACTACAACTTCCCTCCATACTGCACAGGTGAGGTTGGTCGTCTAGGTACAACAGGCCGTCGCGAGATTGGTCATGGTAACCTAGCTGAGCGTGCATTGGCTCCAGTAATTCCAGCAGACTATCAGTACTCAGTACGTATGGTTTCTGAAATCATGGGCTCAAATGGTTCTTCTTCAATGGCATCTATCTGCGTTGGCACACTAGCACTTATGGATGCAGGTGTACCTATTCGTAAGCCAGTTGCTGGTATCTCATGCGGTTTGTTCACAACACCAGATGAGAGCAAGGCAATCCTAGTAACAGATATTCTAGGTGCAGAGGATCACTGCGGTGATATGGACTTTAAGATTGGCGGTACTCGTGATGGTATCACAGGCTTCCAGGTTGACCTAAAGATTCGTGGTTTGACATGGGATTTGGTTGAGCAGGCAATTGAGCGCGATCGCGTTGCTCGTATGAAGATTCTTGACTTTATTGAGTCAATTATTCCTGCTCCACGTGCTGAGCTATCACCTTATGCTCCACGTATTGAGACAATTCAGATTCCTGTTGATAAGATTGGTGGTTTGATTGGTCCTGGTGGTAAGAATATCCGTGCAATCACAGCTCTATCTGGTGCTCAGATTGATATTAGCGATGATGGTGTTGTAAGCATCTTTGCTTCTTCTAAGGAGTCAATGGATTGCGCACGCCGTGAGGTTAATAAGGTTGCAGCAGAGCCAGAAGAGGGTATGCTTTATGAGGGTACAGTAACAGGTGTTAAGGAATTCGGTGCATTCGTTGAAATTCTACCTGGTATTGATGGACTTTGCCACATTAGTGAGCTAAGTGATCAGCGTGTACGTGCTGTTGAGGACGTATGCAAGGTCGGCGATAAGATGTGGGTTAAGTGCGTAGCAATCGACGAGCGTGGTAGAATCAAGCTAAGCCGTCGTGAAGCTATGAAGGAAATTGCTGAAAAGGATGCTGCTCAAGCATAAGCATTTTCCAGCCTGAAAATTTAAGAAGAGCTATAAATGAAATGTGATTTATAGTTCTTCCGATTAAAAGTAAACATTAATTATGCCGATTGAAATTGCTTATCAGTAATTTAGTCGGCATTATTACAAAAAAAAGGAACAATAAAAATGAAAAAGTTTATTACAGCAATGGTTTTAGCATTTGTTACAGTTGCTAGCACATCAGCAATGGCTGGCCGTACAGATGAGGGTACATGGGCAACAGGCTTTGATTTTTCTTATGATTCATCAAGCTTGTCAGGTTCTGAAACTACTCTTGACCTAGAGCTAGGTTATTTTATTTTTAAGGATAATTTGCTAGGTGGTACAATGGGTTATGAGCACAATGATTGGATCGATTCATATTCAATTGGTGCTAAATATGAATTCTATTTTGATTTTGGCAGCGCATTTGTTCCTTATGTTGGTGCTGGATTAAAGTTGGTTCATACAGATTGGGATCGTTTTGACGATAATACAGCATTAGCAGGCGAGCTAAGCCTTGGTGTTAAGTTCTTCATCACAGAAGCTGTAGCAGTTGATATGGCATTTAGCGCAGAAGCAGCTACAGATGACGTTTATATCGATGATAACAATCGTCTAGATTCTAATAAGTATGATTTTACAGTAGGTCTTGATCTTTATTTCTAATCAAAATATATCTTAGTCAGTTATAAAATTACAACTGAGGATTAAAATGAGCAAAGTTTATAATATTGGTGTTATCCCAGGTGATGGTACTGGTCCAGAGGTAATTGGCGAAGGCATGAAGGTGCTTCAGGCTGCAGCTAAGAAGTTTGGTTTTGAGCTATCTTTTACAAAGTATGATTTTGGTGGCGAGCTTTATATGAAGACAGGTAAGCTACTTGATGATTCTGATATAGAAGAGCTTAAGAAGCATGATGCACTTTATCTTGGTGCTATCGGCCATACTCAGGTAAAGCCTGGTATCTTGGAAAAGAATATTCTTCTAAAGCTACGCTTTGAGCTAGATCAGTACATCAATCTTCGTCCTATTAAACTTTATCCTGGTGTAGAAACACCAATTAAGAATAAGGGACCAGAGGAGATTGACTACGTTGTAGTTCGTGAGAACACAGGTGGTATGTATACTGGCTGTGGCGGTGTAGTAATGAAGGGCACACCACATGAGTTTGCTGTTCAGGAAATGTCATATAGCCGCCATCAGGTAGAGCGCTGCTTACGCTATGCATTTGAATTTGCAAAGAAGCGTCACACAGCAGAGAATCCATGGCGTGGTTTGAGCGCAGAGGCAAAGGCAGCTGGTAAGACAGCTCGCTTGACACTTTGCGGTAAGACAAATGTGCTAACACATGTATTTGGCTTGTGGGAGCGTGCATTCCATGAAATCGCTGAGGAATATCCAATGGTTGAGTGTAATTATTGCCATGTTGATGCAACAACTCTTTACATGGTTCAGTGCCCAGAGATTTTTGATGTTATCGTAACAGAAAATATGTTTGGTGATATCATTACAGACCTAGCTGCATGTACACAGGGTGGTCTTGGTGTTGCTGCTGGTGGTAATCTAAATCCAGAGGGCTTGAGCATGTTTGAGCCAATCGGTGGAACAGCTCCTCTATGGACAGGTAAGAATGCAATCAATCCTCTTGCTGCAATTGGTGCTGGTGCAATTATGCTTCAGACTCTTGGTGAGAAGGAAGCAGGTGACGCTATTGAGGCAGCAATTGCTCGTGTAACACCAAAGATGAAGAGCCAGCTTGCAAATGAGATGGGCTACACAACTACAGAGGTAGGCGATCTTGTTGTAGCAGAGCTATAATAGAGCAAGTTTGTTTAGCATATATCACAAGCCCATTCGGTTGCCCCGAGTGGGCTTGTTATTTTTATAAAATTCATAGTTTCTAATTTTTCGGACTTTTGTGCTTGTATTTAACAAACGTTTTTCGCTGATTGTATTTGGATACATTGTCTTGAAAATTTTATCTAAATTTGTTACCATTTTCAAAGTTAAAATGTTATAAATTATAATGTTAATCCGTAAAAAGGTTTTTGTTGTGAAATTTAAATTTGTATGTTTGTCAATATTGTTATCAAGTGTTGTTGCTACAGCAGAATGGGTATATAATCCAACTGATAAAACATTGTCCCAAGGAACAGTTGTTCTTAATAATGTTACAGAAAATAAAGGTGCATTAGTAATTGGGGATAATAAGGCGAACGAAACTGCTATAGAACTAGATTTCTCTACAGGTGTTGCTGATAATTATTACATAAAAGAAATTGCAAAAAGTGCTTTTAATGGGAACTTGAATGTCACTCGATTAGTATTACCAGATACAATTACATATATTGGAGAGAGTGCATTTCTAGGTTGTTCAAATTTGAAAGGAGAATTAGTCCTTCCAGATTCATTAACATCTACAGGATACCATCCATTTTATAAAGCAGCTATTCAACGTGTTGTTTTTGGCTCTGGTATGAAACAAGTTAATAATTGGTTTATGAAGGAAAACTCAGCATTAACTTCAATTAAATGGAATAATGTGATTACATCAATTGGAGAAAGAGCATTTGAAAAATGTTCAGGTGTTACAACCTTTGAGAATCAATTCCCAGAAGATATTAAAGTTGTCGGTACTATGGCTTTCCATACAATGCCTAATTTGACAGGAGATAATCGTGATCTTAAGCTTTTGAAATTGACATCACTAGGTGATACTGCTTTTCAGAATTGTGGCATTAGATCAGTTGAGCTTGGAGGTGGAGTTACTTCTACACGTAATGCATTTTTCCAAGCACAAAAACTTGAAAGTGTTATTCTTCATGAAGGCGTAAAAACAGTAGGATGGAATTGCTTCCCATTTTGTGTTGCCCTTACAAACTTAGTAGTCCCTGCATCAATTGAAAGTGTAGAAGCTTGTACCCATACCTCTGGTTCTATGGGAAATGCTGAACTTCATATATGGTGGAATGGTGTTCCTGAAATAGGTAAAGTTGATTTTTCTAGTTCAGGACTTATCTTAGGAAAGTTTCCTGTTACCCATCATGTTCGTTTCCCAGATAAGGCAGAGTGGATGGATTTTGCTGTAGCAACACCAGAAAATTTAAAGGCATCAGCAACTATAGTATTACCTCCGGCAAATACATCTATAAGTGAAGGTCATTGGGGATATAAGTCAGAAACACTTAAGCAGAAGGTACTCTGGTTTGATTTGCCAATGAGTTTAACAATAGTGATTAAGTAATTTGTATTGTTTTTCTCTTTTGTTAAAATATATTGCATAAAATTAGATCAGTGAGTGATTTAATGAGTACACGAGAACATAAAATATATAAAGTTACATTTATTGGAGCAGTAGTAAATGTATTGCTATCAATAGCAAAACTTGTTGCAGGGTTGTTGGGTCATAGTGCTGCAATGTTAGCAGATGCTATTCATTCCGTTTCTGACCTTGCCACAGACTTGGCTGTAGTTGTTTTTGTTCGTATTGCGTCAAAACCACGTGATGAAGATCATGATTTTGGACATGGCAAGTTTGAAACTCTTTCGTCAATTATTGTAGGTATTGCTCTTATAGGAATTGGTTTTGGTATCTTGCGATATGGCTTTTTTGAAATTGTTGCAATCATTAATGGTAATTCAATCCCTGAGCCAAATATGCTTGCCTTTTGGGCAGCAATTGTTTCAATTATTGTAAAAGAGATTCTTTTCAGATATACAATTATCAGAGGTAAATCACTTTCAAGTCCTGCTGTGGTGGCAAATGCATGGCATCATAGATCCGATGCATTTTCTTCTATAGGTACTGCTATTGGTATTGGTGGAGCTATTCTTTTAGGAGATAATTGGCGAGTACTTGATCCAATTGCAGCAATAATTGTAAGTATTATTGTAATTAAGGCAGGTATTGAATTTGTGCTGCCAGGAGTTAATGAATTATTGGAAAAATCTCTTCCTAAGGATGTAGAGGAAGAGATTATTAAGATAATTAAAAGGAATGAAAAGGTATGCGATCCACATAATTTGCGTACACGCAATATTGGTACCAGTTATGCAATAGAAGTGCATATTCGTTTGTCTGGCGATATGAATGTGAAAGAAGCACATGAGCTAACACAAAATATAGAGAGCCAAATCAAAGAACGCTATGGCCAGCGTACCCATATTATTATTCATGTAGAACCTATAAAGTGTGAATCAGAACAATAGACGAATCTCTGTTGAGGCTTGTTAAATCATAGTTGATATTGTAAAAATTATGTTTTTCTTGTTATTTTTGTTAGATTTGATGGTTAAAATTGAGCATTGTTTTCATATTTGTTTCACTTTTTTTATTAAATCAAACTAAATATTTAATTTAGCACTTGACATTTTTGCCTAAAAATGAGTAAATATTGCTTCATTTTTTGAAGTGCTGAAGGCGAGTGCCGTTCGCACTCGCAAAAAGGTTTTAACTTCAATAAAATAATTACGTAATTCGGAGTCCACCATGTCATTACAGAATCATGACGCAGTTAAAGGTTTAAAGCATGTTCGTCGTCCTAAAAAGACACCTGCAGAGCGTGCACGTCGCCAGAAGGCTCAGAAAAAACGTCTAGTTGCTCTTGGTGTTCCACAAGAGGTAGCAGACAAGATGAGCCCACTAGAGATTCGCAACAAGCTAACTCGTCCAGCACGAGTAAAGCGCGAGCTAGAAGCAGCAAAGGCTGCTGAATAAGTTATATTTAGATATATGGCTCTAGGCCACAATATTTAAGTTATGGTGAACCGGACAGGGCTAAATCGCCTTGTTCGGTTTTTTCTTTGCTATGGGCAAAATGAGCCCAAAATTTAGAATGCTTTTATTAACTATTTGAAGAGAGGCAATATATGCAACTTGATGATGCAGAAATTATCTTTCATGAACCACTAAAAGGTGGCTACCGTCTAATTAAATTTAAAGCACCAGAGATGGCAGCAGCTTCCAAGCCTGGTCAGTATGTTCAGGTGCGTATTCCTAATTTAGAAGCAACAGCTTTGCGTCGCCCATTCAGTATTTGTGGTGCAGAGGATGGTGTGCTTACTATTCTTTATAAGCAGGTTGGCCGTGGCACATTTGCGATGGGTGATTTGCAGGTAGGTCAAAAGGTAAATATTCTTGGACCATTAGGAGATGGTGTATTTCCTCTTTGTGACTCTGCCACAACACCACTTCTTATCGGTGGAGGCTTTGGTGTTGCACCTCTATTATTCCTTGCAAAGCAATTGCCTCAGAAGGGTGTGCTTTTTGTTGGTGGTCGCACTTCAGAAGATATTCTAATTACAGAGGAATTTGAGAAGCTAGGTTGGGAGGTTCAACTTTGCACAAATGATGGCAGTGTTGGAACAAAGGGTTTTGTTACTGCAGCACTTGATGCTTGGTTAGAGGCTCATCCTGAAACAAAGGCAGAGATGTATGCTTGTGGACCAGAGCCAATGCTTAAGGCAATTGATGAGCGTGCAGCACGTTTTGGTAGAGTTGCATGGTTATCTCTTGACCATCGTATGGCATGTGGCGTAGGTGCTTGTCTGGGTTGTATTCAAAAGGTTCGTCTGACAGATGCTGCAGGCAATGTTGAAGAGAAGACTTTGCGTGTATGTAAGGATGGTCCAATCTTTAAGAGTGGCACAATTGTTTGGGAGGCATAAAAATGGATTTATCAGTAAAAATTGGTAAGCTAGAAATGAAGAACCCAGTAACAGTTGCTTCTGGTACTTTTGGTTACGGGTTGGAATATTCAGAGCTAATAGATATTGAGAGACTTGGTGCTATTACAGTAAAAGGTATTAAGAAGGATCCATGCCCAGGAAATCCACTCCCTCGTTTTTGTGAAGTTACAGGAGGAATGATTAATGCTATTGGCTTGCAGGGACCTGGTGTAGAGGGCTTTGTTAAGGATGATATGCCATTTCTTCGTAGCAAGAATGTTCCTGTAATTGTGAATATGTGGGGCACAAGCGTAGAGGGCTATGCAGAGACAGCAGCACTTCTAGATAAGGTAGAGGGCATTGATGCTTTAGAGTTAAATGTTTCTTGTCCTAACGTAAAGAAGGGTGGTTCTTCTTTTAGTGCAAATCCAGATTTGATGGCAGAGGTTGTGCAGGCAGTGCGTGAGCAAACCTCATTAACACTTATTACAAAGTTGGCACCAAATGTACCAGATATTACAATTTATGCAAAGAAAGCAGTAGATGCTGGTGCTGATGCATTAAGTGTATGCAATACTGTTCCTGCAATGGCAATTGATATTGAAGCAAGAAAGCACGTTATTGCAAATAAGACAGGTGGCCTTTCTGGTGCCGCAATTCACCATATCGCAGTAAAGCTAGTGTGGGAGGTAACTCATGCAGTAGATGTTCCTGTGATTGGTATGGGTGGCATTATGGAGCCAAAGGATGCTATTGAACTTATGGCTGCAGGTGCAACAGCAGTGGCTGTTGGTACAGCTAACTTTATTGATCCAACAACACCTATCCGTGTAATTGATGGAATTGCAGATTATATGCAGCGTCATGGCATGGAAACACCTAAAGAGATTGCAATATAATTTTGCATCAGAGGTAAATAAAGTATTGCTTCGCAATATTTTTGTTGTAGATTATTTTATGAAACAGAGCTGCATCGTTTGCGATGCAGCTCTGTTCTTTTTAGGCACAGGCACACTGATTGAAAGTGCTTTTGAAAGGACAATTATCGTAAAATTGTAATATAGTATGATTGATTACCGGTTGCTTTTTTGATACAATTTTGCTAACAAAGCGTGATTTAATCATCAACAATTGAGGATAGTTATGAAGGATTATACACTAGACAAGGATTTTATCGAAAAATTCAAGATGGCAACAATTGATATTGCTAAAATGAAGATGAATGAGGTTGAAGAGGGACGTAAAACCATTAAAATGGTTGTCGAAACAGGACCTCGAATTAGTACTGGTGGTGGATTCTCTGGATTCTTCCTCTGGGATACGGCATTTTGCTGCCTATGGGCTCGCCATACATCAGATGGCCTTTTCCCTGTTCATTCTTCATTAGATAATTTTTATAAAGTTTCTGAAGCAACTGGTTTCATAAATCGTGAATATACCGCAGAGGGTGAGCCTTTTTGGGGCGAAGATCATCCAATTTCATTCGCGCCGCCTCTACTTACTTGGGCAGAATTGGAACTCTATAAGATTGGAAAATCTGATTTAGAGAGAATTAAAAAAGTATTTCCACGATTGCTTACTCACCATAATTTATGTAAAGAGCGCTTCCAGTTGCCGAATGGATTATATTTTGGTGATGGTCTTGGCTCTGGTATGGATGATATTTCACGTTGGCCTACACATTTTACAGAAGCAGAATATTCTAAAGATGGTATCCCTCTTGAAGTAAAGCATATGACTAGTGCAAAGTCTGTTGAAACATGGGATTGCTGGCTGAAGGGCATTGCTAAACGCTATTATTGGAACAAGCAAGCTGTATGGATTGATTTTTCTTGCCAAATGGCATTTGATGCTCTAAATCTTGCAGAAATGGCTGATATAGTCGGAAATACTGCAATAGCTCAAGAGTTGCGTGCTGAGCATGCTGAACTTGCAGCCAAAATCAATGAATACTGTTGGAATGAAGAAGAGGGCTGGTACTTTGATGCATACGAAGGAGGTCATATCCTTCGCTATCATATTGCTTCTGTCTGGGTATTGATTGCTCAGGTTGCACCACCAGAACGTGCGAAACGTGTAATTCAAAAGCTAAAGGACCCAGAATACTTTAATCGCCCAATTCCTTTCCCTGCATTAGCAAAGGTTGACCCTGAGTATGACCCAGAAAATGGCTATTGGCGTGGGGCTGTTTGGCCAAGCACAAATTATATGGCTATTCATGGCTTGTTAAAATATGGTGAGGCAGAATTTGCTGAGGATGTTGCTCGTCGTTATTATAATGCATGTGCGGCATTGTGGGAGATTACAGGAACTGTTTGGGAAAACATTTCTTGTGAACAGTGTGACCACATTAAGGGTTGGACAGGTGCTAATTTCTGTGGTTGGGGTGCGATTGCCCCTATAGCATTGCCAAAAGAATTTGGTTGGTAATTCTTTAATAAACTTTTTATAGATTTTTGGATTGTTTATTTAGGTAATAGAAGCATACACTAATATTCACGAATCATTCCTCGAATGGATAAATGATTGTATTTGAGGTGGTTTGTGCATATTAGTGAGAATATTTTGCTAATATTTTCGTATTTTTATAGCATATACGTTTATTTTTATTTATTGAATTTAAAATTTGCTTTTTTACTATAGTAAAAAAAAAGTAATAATTGTGTTGATTTTTTTAGCCAAAAATAGGATAATTTCAGACGCATATGAGCTTTTAGTGCTTCCCGTGTTTTCATAGCTCATATCAAGAAAGAAAGAGGTGATTTTATGGAAATTTTTAATGAAGATTTTAATCCAGGTGCTTGGAATAGAGTAGTTGATGTTCGTGACTTTATTCTTCGCAATTTCTCTCCATACTACGGTGATGAGAGTTTTCTTACTAAGCCTACAAAGCGCACGGTTCAGCTTTGGAATGAGCTTAAGGAAAAGATGGAGGAGGAGAGAGTTGCTAAGGGCCATGTTCTAGATATTGATGAAAAAACAATTTCTACAATTAACTCTCATAAGCCTGGTTACATCAATAAGGATTTAGAGCAGATTGTTGGATTGCAGACAGATGCTCCTTTGAAGCGTGCAATTATGCCTTTTGGTGGTATTCGTCTTGTAAAGACACAGCTTGCTACATACAATCGCGAGCTGCCAGAGGAAATTGATAATGTTTTCCATTATCGCAAAACACATAATGATGGTGTGTTTGATGTATACACTGATGAAATGAAGCTTGCACGCCATGCTGGTATTATCACAGGCTTGCCAGATGCTTATGGCCGTGGTCGTATCATTGGTGATTATCGTCGTGTGCCTCTTTATGGAACAGCTTTTTTGATTGAGCAAAAGAAGCGCGCTAAGGATGAGATGATTCGCGATGTTATGGATAGCGGTCTGATTCAAAAGCGTGAGGAAACAGCAGAACAAATTAAGGCTCTTCATGAATTTGAGGAGATGGCTGCGAGCTATGGTTTTGATGTTACTCGTCCTGCTCAGAATTTTAAGGAAGCAGTGCAGTGGCTTTACTTAGGTTATCTTGCTGCTGTTAAAGAGCAGAATGGTGCCGCTATGTCAATTGGACGTATCTCAACCTTTCTTGATTGCTATGCAGAAAATGATTTGCGTAAAGGCTTGATTACAGAGAGCGAGGTTCAAGAGATTGTTGACCACTTCATCATGAAGCTACGTATTGTTCGTTTCCTACGTGTTCCTGCTTATGATGAGCTATTCTCTGGCGATCCTACATGGGTAACAGAATCAATTGGTGGTATGAGCGTAGATGGCCGTCCTCTTGTAACAAAGATGAGCTTCCGCTTCTTGCATACACTATGTAATTTAGGTCCTGCACCAGAGCCAAATCTAACAGTGCTTTGGAGTAATCGCCTTCCAGAAGGCTTTAAGCGTTTCTGTGCAGAGATGTCTATCAAGACATCATCAATCCAGTATGAGAATGATGACTTGATGCGCTCTTTGTTTGGCGATGATTATGGTATTGCTTGCTGCGTATCAGCAATGCGTATTGGTAAGCAGATGCAGTTCTTTGGCGCTCGTGTTAATCTTGCAAAGACTCTTCTATATGCAATCAACGGCGGTATGGATGTTAAGCTTGAAAATCGCCAGGTTGGTCCAGAGCTTCGCGTTTTAAGTGATGACAAAAAGCCATTGAACTTTGTTGAGGTTATGGTTAACTTTGAAAAGGTTACTGAGTGGCTTGCAAAGTTGTACATGGATACCTTGAACATCATCCATTATATGCATGATAAATATTGCTATGAACGCATTGAGATGGCATTGCATGATGATAAGGTGCTTCGCACAATGGCAGGTGGTATTGCAGGCTTATCAGTGCTTGTAGACAGTCTTTCTGCTATTAAGTATGCAAAGGTTACTCCAATCTGTAATGAGGCAGGCCTTGCTGTTGAATTTAATATTGAAGGCGACTTCCCTAAGTTTGGTAATGATGATGATCGCGTTGACCAAATCGCAGTAGATGTTGTTCGCAGCTTCTATACTAAATTTGCTAAGCATCACGCATATCGTCAGGCAAAGCCAACAATTTCAATCCTTACAATTACATCAAATGTTATGTACGGAAAGAAGACCGCTTCTACACCTGATGGACGTATGGCTGGTGAGCCTTTTGCTCCAGGTGCAAATCCAATGCATGGCCGCGATAAGAATGGTGCAGTAGCATCACTTCGCTCTGTATCTAAGCTTCCATACCATTGCGCAGAGGATGGTATTTCAAATACATTCTCAATTTCCCCAGAATCTTTGGGTGGAAATCTATATGAGCAGAAAGCAAATCTGATTGCATTGATGGATGGCTATTTTGGAGATAGAGCACATCATTTGAATGTAAATGTTCTGGATAGAAATGTGCTTCTTGACGCAATGGATCACCCAGAGAAATATCCTCAGCTGACAATTCGTGTTTCTGGCTATGCAGTTAACTTTGTTAAGCTAACACGCGAGCAGCAGATGGATGTAATCAGCCGTACCTTCCATGAGAAACTATAAGGGACGCATACATTCTTTTGAGAGCTTTGGGACATTAGATGGTCCTGGTATTCGCTATGTAGTATTTTTGCAGGGCTGTCCTTTGCATTGCAAGTTTTGTCATAATCCTGATACATGGCCAAGCAATGGAGGAGAGGAGTATACCGCTGGCGGCGTATTTGATAAAGTAATGCGCTGCCGTAGTTACATTGCCACAGGAGGAGTAACACTCAGTGGTGGCGAGCCTCTTTTGCAGGCAGGCTTTTGTGAAGCATTGTTAGAATTATTTAAGACTGCAGGGATTCATACCGCTATTGATACTTCTGGTGCAATCCCATTACATAAAAGCCAACGTGCAATCGATTTGGCAGATATGCTTTTGTTGGATATTAAGTCGCCTATATCATGTGTTTGCAGCGAGCTGACAGGGCAGAGCAATGAAAATGCTTTAGCCACACTTGAGTATTGTGAAAGTGTCGGCAAGCGTGTATGGTTAAGACATGTTGTTGTACCTGGCATAACATATGATGATGAGGCTCTTAAAGCTGTAGGCGAGCTATCAAGGCAATATTCATGTGTAGAAAAGTTGGAGTTGCTTCGCTATCATAAGCTTGGTGCAAGTAAATGGGATGGATTGGGAATCCCGGACCCATTAGCAGAAACACCAGCATTGAGTGCAGAGGAATTTGCTCGCGCAAAAGAAATTGTCAATTCTTTGCATTAGCATATAGTATTAAGTAATTTCTAAGGTATGCGACGCAAATACTTTCGTTTTGCTCGCATGTTTTTTTAGGAAGCGAGAAAAATGTTCTCCTTCTGTAAGATTTTGTACTCTTTTACTTTAGAATTTTAGTTTGACTGAATGCTATAAAAAGGATATGCAACCCATATTGGTGCTCATTCGTGTCTTTTACCCCATTACCCATTTGCACTTTTTGTTTTTTCGTGCTTTTCGTGGCCCCATACTTCCATCATGCTAGCATTCGTGCGTATTGGTGCTCATTCGTGTTCTTGAAAAAAACACCACACCCATTCCATCCGTGTACGCCCTTTCGTGTATTTCGTGCATTTCGTGGTTCCCTTATTTCATCACGCTAGCATTCGTGCGTATTGGTGCTCATTCGTGTTCTTGAAAAAACACCAAACCCAAACCCATTCCATCCGTGTACGCCCTTTCGTGTATTTCGTGCCTTTTCGTGGTTTCCTTATTCCATCATGCTAGCATTCGTGCGTATTGGTGCTCATTCGTGTTCTTGAAAAAAACAC
>JAGCJJ010000014.1 GCA_017648065.1 Kiritimatiellia bacterium
AACATTCAACCTAAAGGATGATTCTGTTGTTGCAATCAATGGCGCAAGCGATAAGGGTGCAACAATCATAATCAACGGCTCAACAGAAGCTGTTGAGAACATGGTTGCAGCAATTGACTGCGCTGGTGGTTACAGCAAACTATTCACATCATTAGCAGGTGCTATTGAGGAGGCTGAGGCTGGTGAGACAGTTAAGCTTCTAGCAGATGTTACAGCAACAGAAATTATCACAATCAACAAGGCAATCACACTTGATGGTAATGGTAAGACTCTAACATCTACAGCAGCACGTGCAATCAATGTTGATGGTGCAAATGGTGCAACAATTGAGAACCTAACAATTGTTACAACTGGTGAGCGTGGTATCAACATCATCAATGGTGCAACAAATGTTACAATTGACAATGTTGATGTCACAGCAGCAAACTATGCAGTTAACCTAGCTGCTTCAGCTTCAGGTGCAGTTGTTACAATCACAGATTCAACAATCACAGGTCTAAATGCACTTAATGTTGCAGCAGCTGGTGCAGATATTACAGTTGATAATGCTGTAATCAATTGCAATGACAACTCAGCATCAGAGACTTATGCAGCAATTATATTAAATCCAGGTGCTACTGGAGCTGAGGTTGTTGCTTCAAATACAACAATCAACATTCAAGGTGATTCATTCCCTGCTGTTAATAGTGCAGTTGATGGAAAAATTACTATCAATGGCTCTGAAGATGTAAAGAATGCTGTTGCAAAGATTGATTATGCAGATGGTTATGCAAACCTATTCTGGAATTTGACAAGTGCTGTTGCAAAGGCTACAGCAAGTGATACAATTACCCTAATTGCTGCTGTTGCAGACGATGTTGCAATCTCTGGCACAACAACTATTGACCTAAATGGCTATGCTGCTACAGGTACATTCACACTTACAGATACAGCTGCTAAGTTGTATGCTGCTGAGGGTCTAACTGTTGCATCTGGCGTAGAGAACTACGTTGTTGTATATGCTGATGGCTACTACTATGTAGAAGAGCAGGTTGTTGAGTTCGCTCCAGTAGCAGTTACAGCTATCGCAATCAATGGCGATACAGCTGAGCTAACAATCGCTGGTGACTACACAGAAGTTAAGGTATTCTTCTGCGAGAACCTAGGCGATGAGTGGGAAGAGGTTTCTGCAACATTCGCTAATGGCGTTGCTACAGTTCCTGCTACAACAGCTACAGGTTTCTTCAAGGTTGAGGCTCGTTAATCGTTGCTAAAACTTTAAGATAAAGCTTAAAAAATAAAAGGCGTGGGCTTCGGTCCACGCCTTTTTAATTTTTATAAAGCGATTGTCTGTAAGACTGCAGTTGAATTTAGATTTTCAATGCTTGTTTGTATTCCTTTTTCTTTGACTAGGATTAGTCCCATGTGATACTATTCCTATATATGTTATTTAGTATTTGTGGGGCATTATGGAAAATCAAATACCTAATCTTGAAAAAAGAAATCCAATTCTTGTGGATCGTCGCGTTGTAAGCATGGGCTCATGTAGCTTTGCTACACATGCTTATGTTCCTGATTCACTTGATGAATATAAAAAACGCTGCAAATTTGTACGTGATCGTCTGCTGCTTTCAGCAGGCTTAAACCCAATGCCGAAAATTGGTGCAATAGAATATAAAGTAACTAATGAGCATACATATCATGAGGTGCGAATATTTGATGTTGTAGCTCAAGTTTTACCTGGCTTAAAGCTTACAGGTAATTTATATTTACCAAAGGATGCTTCCCCACAAAATAAGGTACCAGGCATTCTTTGTCCTCATGGACATTGGACTAATGGACGCGTTCACCATGAGGAGAGTGGTGGCGTATCTATGCGTTGCTTCCAATTTGCACGATTAGGTTTTGCTGTATTTTCCTACGATATGCTTGGCTTTAATGATAATAATGATTTCTCTCATTGGTGGAGCAAAGCAATGCGAGACAAATGTGATTTGCTTGGCATTTCACCATTTGGATTGCAAACCCTCAATAGCCTTAAAGCCGTAGATTTTCTTTGCGAACGCCCAGAGGTTGATGCAGAGCGCATCGGCTGCACAGGCACATCAGGTGGTGCATCACAGACTTGGTTTGTTGCTGCTTTAGATGAACGCATAAAGGTTTCTGCACCAGTATGTATGCTGTCATCACATTTTCTAGGTGGCTGTGCATGTGAGGAGGGACCTCTTTTGCGTATTACAGGATTAACAAGCTTTGATATTGTTGCATCACTTGCTCCTCGTCCTGTTATGCTTCCTGCTGTAACAGGAGATTGGACAAATCTCAATCCGCAGTATGAGATTCCTCGCTTGAAGAAAATTTATAAACTATTTTCTGCAGAACATAATATTGAGCATTTTTATTACGACGATGAGCATAATTACAATAAGCGTACGCGTCAGCATGTATACTCATTCTTTATGCGTCATCTGATGGGCAAAGAAGTTGGCGACATTATAGAGGAGGAGAATATTCCTCCTCCTGCACCTGAATTGCTTTGGCATAATGGTGTGCAGCCACAGAAAGCAACCGACACTACAATTTCTGCAGCAATTGAAAACTTAAATAAAGCATATAATGCACATGTGTTTGATGTTGGTGATGCAGATCCTGAACAATTTAAGCAAGAGCGACTTGAAATACTTCGTCAGCTTCTTGATGATGGCAGGGGAGAAACACGCGATGTTGTTTATCGCGTGTTAGGACCTACTGAAGGATGGGGCGTTGCTGGTGGCAAGGTGCGTCCTTATACATTGTCACGTCGCGGAGTAGGAGATTATATTCAGGTAATCGACATTACATCAGATAAGTGCACTACTGCTAATGAAATTACATTAGTTGTTACAGATGCTGGTTATCAAGAATATTTTGGTTCAGGCAGTAAATCATCTTGCATCAAAAAGGCAATGGAAGAAGGCAAAAAGCTTCGCATTGCAGAGCTGTTTGGTACTGGTTGCAGTGTATGGCAATTAAAATATGCGATACGCGATAATGATGGTTCTGAGTCCCACGCAAATTATTCAACAGCATTTGAGGAATCATATTTCTCAATGCGTGTTCATGATGTTATTACAAATGTTGTGCAATTACGCGAGCAAGGCTACACAAATATTCGCATATTTGCTGAAGGTTCTGCTGTGCCAGTAGCATTGGCTGGTGCTGCATTGACTGCTACACCTGTTGAAGTTGATATGACAGGTATTGACGACAGCATTTGGAGTACTGAATTAAATTATCATCCTTTAATTATGCACATTGGTGGAATTGCTGGACTCCAGCAACTCTGCACAAAAGTTTAATTTTACAAAAAAGATATCAAAATTTTGGGAGGAAATTATTAAATATCAATTTATGCGTTGGCCAAATGGTTTAACAAAGGCACTTACACTAAGCTACGATGATGGAGCAAAGTCAGATGCTCGTCTTTGTGAGACATTGAATAAATATGGAATTAAATGTACATTTAATCTTATTGCTTCACGTGTTGAATCAGAAGAAGGTTTAACAAAAGAATTTATTCGTAATGAACTTTTGGGTAAGGGACACGAGGTGGCAACACATGGTGATTGGCATCGTGGTCTTGATGTTGCAAGAAGCATTGAAGGCATTCAGGATGTATTAAATTGTCGTTTATATTTAGAAAAGGAATTTGGTTTAATTATACGAGGAATGGCATTTCCAGATCGTACTGTAAATAAGACAATCGTACCAATTGCTTATGAGCGCATCAAGCAATTCCTTGAGGAGCTTGAAATTGTTTATGCTCGTACAACTGGCGGGTACAATGACAACTTTGAGCTTCCAGAGGATTTCTTAAATTGGGTTCCAACAGCTCATCACAAGATACCTCAGCTAATGGAGTACATTGATAAATTTTTAGATATGAAGGTAGATAGTCTATACATATCACAGAGAACACCTCGTCTGTTTTATCTTTGGGGACATGCCTTTGAATTTGATAATGATAAAAACTGGGATTTGCTTGATAGAATTTGTGAGAAGCTCAGTGGCAAGGATGATATTTACTATGCCACAAACATTGAGATATACGATTACGTCACTGCCTATCGCTCATTAGTTTACAGTGCAGATGGCAGAACCATTTATAATCCAACACTTAAGACCTTGTGGTTTGACAGAGATGGAATGCTTTGCAAGTTGGAGAGCGGCGAAACAAAGCAATTCTAATTCTATCCTCGCACCGCTTCATCTAAATTCGGACTTGAATTTAGGCTATTTTTTGGTGCATCATACACACTAGCGATTGGCATTTGGTTAATTGCTTCGATAGATAAAGCAATGAGAAAATCAACAACAAGCGCTAGTGTTGTTAATTATGCATTGCGCGCAACTTAGCAGTTAGCAATCACGCTTGCTTTTCGCACATTTCTCAATTTACGAAAAAAATGCTTTGCATTTTGTTTCTATTTATAGTAACATAAAGACATGTTTTTTATGTAACCAATTTTTTATTTTATGATATACAATATTCTATTATCAGGTGTAGGCGGTCAAGGTATTCTTCTAGCCGCTAAAATTATTAGTAAAGCAGCTGAACTTGCAGGCTATGAAGTTACTGCAAAAGAAACTCATGGCATGGCTCAGCGCGGTGGCAGTGTGATGGCTCAAATTAAATTTGGCGAGAAAGTACATAGCCCACTTATTCTTGAAGGAACAGCAGATGTGCTTGCTTCACTTGAACATATTGAAGCAATTCGCTGCGCTCACTACTTGAAACCAGGTGGCTTAGCTGTAGTAGCAAAGCAATCCGTTATTCCTGTAACTGTATCTTGTGGTAATGCAAAATATCCACAGGATGTAGAAGAGCGCCTTAATAAGCTATTTTCAAATCTTAAGTACTGCGATTGCGTCAAAGAAGCCCTTGAGCTTGGCGATGTTCGTCTGGCAAATACAATTCTGATTGGCATGCTTTCAAATGCACTGCCTTTACCAATGGAATGCTGGGAAAAAGCAATTGATGGATCAGTAAAGCCTGCTACCGTTAAAGCAAATCTTGATGCATTTGCTCGTGGCAGAGTCATATCATAGTAGTTGTGCAATCCTGAACAATACAACAAATAAGAAATTTTAAACCAAAGGATCAATAAATGAAATTTTATAACGAAAAAGCGGAGACAATGCCACGTGCAGAAATTACCGCACATCAAGATGCAGCAGTAAAAAAGATTGTTCGCTACTGCTATGAGAATAACCAATACTTCAAAGAGAAATTTGATGCAGCAGGAGTAGATGTAGCTTCCTTTAATGGACTTGAGGATCTTCACAAGTTACCATTTATGAGCAAAAAAGATTTTCGTGACCAATATCCAATGGGTATGTGCTGCGTAGATCAAAAGCAGATTGCAGAAATGCACATGTCCAGTGGCTCAACTGGTACACCAGTTGTGATGCCATATACACTAAAGGATTTGGATCAGTGGGCAGAATGTATGGCACGTTGCTATGTAATGGCTGGTGCAGAAGCAGGTGATGTTTGCCAAATCACACCAGGCTTTGGCTTATTCAATGGCGGTTTTGGTTGCTATCATGGAGCTCGTGCAGCAGGTATGTTTATTGTGCCTTGCGGACCAGGTAATACAGCTCGTCAAATTAAGCTAGCTCAAGATTTTCATTCTCGCGTGATTACTGGCGTAGTTTCCTATGCAGTACGAATCATGGAAGTAATGGAGGAAACAAATCAAACTCTGCCAGATTTGAAGATTGGTATCTTTGGTGCAGAGGCTTTCTCTGTTGCAATGCGCGATAAAATTGTCAAGGGTCTTGGCATTGATGCTTATGATATTTATGGCATGACAGAAACAGGCGGCATTGGCACACTGGGTATGGATTGCTGTGCTCACGATGGTATTCACGTTTGGGAGGATCAGTACATCGTTGAAATTATCAATCCAGAGACATGTGAGGTACTAGAGGATGGTGAGCTGGGTGAGGTTGTTATCACAGCACTGAATCGTGAGGCTTTGCCAGTAATTCGCTTTAGAACTGGTGATCTAAGCCGTATCATCTCACGCGACACCTGCTCCTGCGGTCGCACACATCTTCGTTTGGAAAAGATTTCTGGTCGTTTGGATGATATGCTGATTATTTCAGGTGTAAACTTCTTCCCATCTCAGGTAGAGCAGTCTTTATTGAAGATTCCTGGTGTATTGCCAAATTACACAATGACAATTATTGATAATAATGGCATCAAGTCATTGCGTGTAGATGTAGAGGCAGAAGAGGGCGTTACTGGTTATATGGTAGAGAAGCAACTAAAGGAAGATTTGGGCTTCTCTCCTAAGGGTGATATTCACAAGCCAGGCACATTGCCACGCGTAGAAATGGGTAAAGCAAAGCGCGTATTCTACGAGACAGTATAAGATAAGTAATAGTGAATAGGTAATAGTGAATAGATTAGGTAGAGATTAGGTAATAATGAATAGGTAATAGTGAATAAATTAGGTAGAGATTAGATAATAGTGAATAGGTAATAGTGAATAGATTAGGTAGTGTAAAGTTAATTTAAGAATGAAATAGGAGTTTTATGAACGAATTAGTAACAAAAGAAATTGATGGTTATCTTGCAAATTCATCTATGATTCGCAAAATGTTTGAAGCAGGTATTGAGCTACGCAAAAAATATGGTGCTGAAAATGTTTATGACTTTAGTCTTGGTAATCCGGATGTTCCACCTCCATCTGCAGTAAAGGCAGCTCTAAAGGAAATTGCAGAACATGCAGATGAGCCATTTGCTATTGGCTATATGCCAAATGCAGGTTACCCTGCCACAAGAGAAGCTCTTGCAAAGAAAGTTTCTGAGGAGCAGGCAACTCAGGTTCCTGCAGCAAATATCGTTGTTACTTGTGGTGCTGCTGGTGCAATCAATGTTCTGTTCCGTGCAGTACTTTCTGATGGTGATGAAGTAATTTGCCCAAGCCCATACTTTGTAGAGTATGGCTTCTATGCTGGCAACTTTGGTGGTAAGCTTGTTCCTGTTCCAACAAAGCTTCCTGATTTTACTCTTGATATTGCTGCAATTGATGCAGCAATTACACCAAAGACACGCGCTGTAATTGTAAACTCACCAAATAACCCAACAGGTCAAATCTATTCTCGTGAAGAGCTTGCAGCACTTGCTGAAGTATTAAAGAAGCATTCAGAGAAGAATGGTCGTGCAATCTATCTTGTATCTGATGAGCCATATCGTGCATTGAATTTTGATGGCGTAGAAATTCCATCTGTATTCTCTGTATATCCGGCAGCAGTAGTAATTGGTTCCTTCTCAAAGACATTATCACTTGCTGGTGAGCGTATTGGCTATGTAGCTGTAAATCCTGCTTTGGAAGGAGCAGAAAAACTAATGGCTGCATTGATTTTGACAAATCGTATTCTTGGTTTTGTTAATGCACCTGCAATCGCTCAGAAGGTTCTGCAAACAGCTCTTGACAGCCAAGTAGATATTGATATCTATCGTAAGCGTCGCGCACTGATGGCAGATGTTTTAACAAATGCTGGTGTAGAATTTATGATGCCAAAGGGAGCTTTCTATTTCTTTGCAAAATCTCCAGTTGAGGATGAGCGCATTTTTGTAGAAGCACTGCTTAACGAACATGTCTTGGCAGTGCCTGGTCGTGGCTTTGGTTTGCCAGGCTATATTCGCCTTGCATTCTGTGTTGAGGATTCAACTATCATAAATTCACGCGACGCATTTAAGCGCGCTGTTGACTCATTAGCAAAATAATCAAACATTTTGATATGAAAAAACTTTATTCTGGAAATGAAGCAATTGCACGTGGTGCATTTGAGGGTGGTGTAACTGCAGCATTCGGTTATCCAGGCACACCATCAACAGAGATTTTGGAAAATCTCGTTCAGTACTCAAAGCAAGGTGTATATTGCGAGTGGTCGCCAAATGAAAAGGTTGCTCTTGAGGCAGCAGCAGGTGCTTCTATCGCAGGTGCTCGCACAATCACAACAATGAAGCTTGTTGGACTTAATGTTGCTGCAGACCCATTGATGACACTTTCCTACATCGGTGTAGTTGGTGGCATGGTAATTGTTGTGGCTGATGATCCTGGTCAGGATTCATCTCAAACAGAGCAGGATACGCGACACTATGCGCGCTTAGCTAAAATCCCAGTGCTTGAGCCTGCAAATGCAGCTGAGGCACGCGACTTTGTTATCAAGGGCTTTGAGCTTTCAGAGAAATATGGTTGCCCAGTAATTTTGCGTACTACAACTTGCGTAAGCCACTCTCGCTCATTAGTAGAGGAGCGTGAACCACGCGAGCGTAATACCACATGCTTCAAGAGCAATGTGCAGCAATTTGTTCCACTGCCAATTTGGGGACGCAAGCTCCGCGTAAAGGTTGAGGAGCGTATGGTTGCTCAAGCAGCAGAGGCATGCACATCACCAATGAATGAAATCATTGAAAATGACTCTGAGCTAGGCATTATTTCTCATGGTGTAACAGCAGCTCATTGTATTGAGATATTCCCAGAGGCAAGTATTTTGAAGATAGGCTTTGGCTGGCCATTCCCTGATGAGCTATTCAAGAGCTTTGCTGCTAAGGTAAAGCGTCTTGTAGTGATAGAAGAGGGCGATCCAATTATGGAGGAGCACATCAAGGCTCTTGGCATTGCTTGCGAAGGCAAGGGACTTGTACCTCGTTGTGGTGAGCTGACACCAGCAAAGCTTTATGCAATCAAGCAGCAGCTTTATCCTGAGCAGACCCTGCCACAGCTTCCAAGTATTGTTGAGGAGGCAGGTGATTTGCCAGCACGTCCACCAATGCTTTGTGCAGGCTGTCCGCATCGTGGACTTTTCTTAGCACTCACAAAGTTTGATGTAATTGTGAGTGGTGATATTGGTTGCTACAGCTTAGGTGTATTCCCTCCATTGAATCGTACCGACACAATTCTCTGCATGGGTGCTGGTTTTACAATTGCACATGGTATGCAAAAGGCTGGCGAACAAAAGAAGGTCGTTGGTATTGTTGGTGATTCAACATTCTTCCATTCTGGTATCACAGGTTTGCTTGACGTAGTTTACAACAAAGGCAATAGCACATTGATTGTTGTAGATAATCGCATCACAGCAATGACAGGACATCAGGAGCATCCAGGCACAGGCACCACTCTGATGGGCGAGCCTACAAAATCAGCTTCAATTGAGGCAATTGCTCGTGCATGTGGTATGGAGCGCATTCGTGTATGCAATCCTTACAATCAGGCCGAAACAATCGCTGTAATTAAAGAAGAGCTAGAGGTAGACGAGCCATCGCTCATTATTTCTCGAGCACCATGTCCATTGCATGTAAGAAAGCCAATGGGTCCTGCACGCGTAATTGATGACGAGCGTTGCGTCAACTGCAAGCTTTGCTTGCGTTGTGGCTGTCCTGCGATTGAGGTTGGGGCAAATGGTCGCCCAAGCATCAATCCAACAGCATGTAATGGCTGTGGCTTATGCGATCAGCTTTGCAAGCTAGGTTGCATTGCACCAAGCAAGTAATAGCATCCGAGCCAAAATCCAAACAAAATTATTGTTGATTTTGTCAAAAAATCGCACTTTTAGCCACACACAACATCTAACCCAATTACATGTTAATCCTATTATGAATCTAGTATCAATCATTGTGCCAGTATATAATGGAGAACGCTATTTGCGTGCTCTCTTGGATAGTATACTTGCACAGAGATATTCTGATTGGGAATGCATTTGTGTTAATGATTCATCTACAGATTCATCACTTGCAATACTTGAAGAATATGCACAAAAGGATTCACGATTCAGGGTTCTGACAAAACCAAATGGCGGCACTGGCGATTCCCGTAATTTTGGATTAAACTCTGCTAATGGCTCATACATCATGTTTGCAGATCAAGATGACATGCTTCATCCTGAAGCAATGGCATTGGCCACAGCAGGTATTGAAAGCACAGGAGCAGATGTACTTCAGTTTGATCGTTGTGCGTTTACTAAATCACCTAAGTGGGTTGCATTTGGCGATGTATTAGATAAGCTTACCACAATTGATAACCCACTTCAGGATTATCTGACAAAAGGAAATCTTGTCATATATGTTTGGCAATACATTTACAAAAAAGAAATTTTATGTAATATCAAATTTCCAAAACTGACAGGTGGTGAGGATTGCCCATTCATATTTGATGTCGCATTAGCAACAAATAATTGGGTACATTTGCCAATTGTGCTTTATGGATTTAGAGAAAATCTGGCATCAGTTTCTCGTTCTATCCCTGCCTGGTATATAGACAATGGCTTTACTGCTTGTGAAATAATTTTCCAACATGGAAAAGCAAAAGGCGTAGATGAAGTATTGTTAACTAAACGCACAACACGTGATGTCTTTATGTTTGCTTTGTCGATTATATTGCGACATGGAAGAGGGCAGCGTGGCAAATCAAATATGTCAGCTGTTTCTGATAATATTTGCAAAGCACTTTCTATAGGTTATCTTGCTAAGCCATATTTGAGTGTATGGCAACGTGTGATTATTGCGCTGTTAGAGAAGCGCGAATGCGCGCTATTACGTCTTGCAGCATATACGCTTGGATATCTTGTAGTTCTTGTGAGAGCAGCTACAGCAGCTCGCTAGTTATACCTTTTTTATTGTAGTGGTCATCTGAGAAATCACTTGCTTGCGTAAATATGTGTATTTATGGTAAAATACACAAAAATTTCATTCATTAAAATAAAGGTAAATATGCTAGATGCTTATCCTACTTTACCACATTCTGGTATCGCTGCCGTAGTGGGTCGTACTAATGCTGGTAAATCAACTCTTGTAAATAAAATTGTTGGCGAAAAAATTAGTATTGTCAGCCCAGTTGTACAAACAACTCGTAATATCATTCGCGGTATTCTAACAGAGGATCGCGGACAGCTTGTACTTATTGATACACCGGGCTTACATAAGAGCCGTAGCTTGCTTTGTACAGCAATGAATAAGCGTGCGCGTGGAGCAATTGAAGGAGCAGATGTTGTGCTTCTAGTAGTTGATGCTTCTAAATCTCCTCAACTTGAGGATGATGGCTGGATGCGCCGTATTATTGCAAATCCACCAGAAAAATGCTTTATTCTTCTTAATAAGGCAGACATTGAATCAAAGACAGATGAATTTAAAGCGCTTTGGTCAAGTCTTGAAAAAGAAATTGCTGAGCAATTTGAGCAACAGAAGGCAAAGGCTAAGGAAAAAGGTAAAGAGGTAGTAGATAAACCTTTGGAGAAGGTCGTTCCTGTATGGTTTGAGGGTTCTGCTATAACTGGTGATGGAATTGATAAGTTGGTAGATGCTTTGTTTGAAGCACTTCCTCCAGGTCCTATGCTTTTTGATGAGGAAATGATTACAGACTATCCTCGTAAGCTTGCTGTATCAGATGCTGTGCGCGAGGAGTTTTTCAAAATTTTGAAAAATGAGCTTCCTCACTCTATTGGCGTATTTGTTGAGCATTTGCGTGAGCCTGCACCAGATGTATGGCGCGTGGAGGCAACAGTATTTGTTCGTCGCCAAAATCATAAGGGAATTGTTATCGGACAAAATGGCAAGAATATTCGCCGTGTTCGCGCAGGTGCTGAGCAAACCATATCAGATAACTATGGCGTAAAGGCAAGTATTGAGCTTAATGTAAAGGTTGCTCCTGACTGGGATGGAAATGAGCATATCCTTCGTAGCATGGGCTGCTTATAAGTCATAAGTAGAGAAGATACATGAAAATTGTTTCTTTAATTAAATGTTTTATGCTTTCTGCACTGTTAGTTGCTACTGGCAGTGCATATGCTACTGCTTTGACGCAGGAGCTGAAAGAGGCAGGAATTAAAGCACAATTTTCTGTATCAACTAATGAATTTAGTTTGGCAGGCACTCCAATCTTTCTTGAAATAAAATTAGAGGGATCTTCGGTTTGCTCTCCAACTCCACCTAGTGATATTACTCCATATCTTGATGGATTTGAGCTCGAAAGTAGCTTTGTTGAGGATTTTGGAACGAATGGGCTAGCTCGTAGCTACAACTATAAGCTTATCCCAAGTGCTGCTCCTGAATTTTCTTCTACTGAGCGTACTATCTATCCAATAGCAATCAGTATTCTTGATTCATCTTTTTCGCCTGCTAAAGAAAAATTTGTTTTTTCAAAACAATTTACTTTTAGTGTAGAAAAGCTTGATAGGGAAGCTGAGGTAACTCATTCAATAAATCCTGTGCATGTAGCATATAATCACTGGATTACAGTAAAATATATAGGCTTTGGGTTGCTTGGCTTAGTTGTCTTAGCTTTGCTATATCTTTTGTTTAAATTTGTTCGTTATAAGCATAAGCTAAGAATGATGACTCCACGTGAGCGTGCGCTCCACGAGCTAGAGCAACTAATTTCCAAGCAGCTCATCGATAAAGGATGCATCAAGGATTTTTATGTAGAATTAACACATGTTGTACGCAGATATATTGAGCGTAAGTATGGCATTAAAGCACCAGAACGCACAACAGAGGAATTTATTGTAGAAGCAATTGCTTTAAAGGAATTTCCTCGCGAATATATACCTGTGTTAAAGGAATTTCTCGCTTCAGCAGATATGGTGAAATTTGCTAAACAAGAGGCTACTAAAGCAACTGCAGACTCTGCCACAGCTGCAGCTAAAAATTATATAGAACTAGATTCTTCTATTGAGCCGGTAAATGCAGAGAAGGAGGGTAAGTAATATGATTTTTGCAGCTCCTTATGCTTTGCTTTTGTTCATCCCATTTTTATTTATGTGCTATAGAATGTTGCGCAGACGCAAGGCTGCAGCATTTGCATTTCCTGGTGTTGCACAGCTCGTACATAAGAAATCCTTAAAGCAGCGTTTAGCGTGGATTCCTTCGCTGCTCTTTATGTTGGGTGTTGCAAGTCTTATTATCGCATTGGCACGCCCACAGAAGCAGCTTGCACGCACACACATTAGCTCAGAAGCAATTGCGATAGAAATGTCTCTTGATATTTCGGGGTCAATGCTTGCTCTTGATTTTTCAGAGAAGGGCGTAGAAAAGACTCGACTTGATGTAGTTAAAGAGACTTTTAAGAGTTTTGTAGAGAAGCGTCCTAATGATTTAATTGGATTGGTT
>JAGCJJ010000015.1 GCA_017648065.1 Kiritimatiellia bacterium
CTACCTCTGGTCGCATAGTTTTTCTATTATTTTTCTTGGTTATGACCATTTATGGTGGTACTAAACCTACTGACGGCAGCTCTACAAATGATGTAAATAATGTGAGTGGAAGCACCAATATGAGTGCTGATGCATCTCTTGGGCAATTGCACACAGGACAAATTGATGATGCCGACAAGTTTGAAAACACATCCTGTTTAGAGCAAACATCCAGTTCAAGTATAACTAGTTCATTTGCATCAATCCCAGACGATTTCTCAAATACTCAAAAAAGTCTTGGCTATGTTTTAGTAGGAATTATAACTAACGAATTACATAATTTTTCTATTACTGCAAATGGTGCCGCCTTTGAAGATTGGTTAACATATGGAGCATCTGATGATATGTTTGTCTATGAACAAAACAATCCTATTGCTACATACGGAACAAATTTATATCAATCAGCTCGCGTATATTCTCAAGGATCTATTGGGTTTAGTACAAATTTAATGATTAATGTCTTTAATACGATTCTAGGTATTCCTCCAACAAATAATTGGCAAGGGTTAGAAGAACCAATGCTTTGGTGTGAAAATAATCAAAGAAACTCTGTTTTTTCATGGCACGATGTTCTTTTAAATCGTATAAATAACGAGAATATATCATTCAAAGTAGAAATAACAAATGATGGAGATATTATTTCTCATTATGATAATCGTGTTACTGAATATATTAAAAATCTGACAAACTTTACTTATAGTATTTCAATTTCTAGTAATACATCTGAAGAGATTGCAATTAATAATACATGTAGCATAACAAATCATACTTGTGCAACCTTATATGAATCATCACCTAATGGTGGTATTGTAGCTTCTCATTTGTGTGAAATTATCCAGTCTTTGAATAGTGGATTTTCACTATTGTGGAAAAACATATCGGATTTAAAACAAAATGACGATGATAATGATGGGTTAAGTAATTTTGAAGAAATTTGTATCTATAAGACAAATTATTTATATGCAGACACAGATGGTGATCGTCTTAATGATGCATATGAATTATATAATGGATATTCTCCTATAGATGCTGATGAAGATAATGATGGCATTCCAGATGGTGCAAATCCTAGCGAATGGTCTGCTCATCCACTTTGGTCTAAAGATAACACTCCATCTGTTGTCATATCATTAAATACACCTATCCCATCAGGTGTTAGTGCATCCTTAATGCTAAATGATTTAACGATACCTTTATCTGAAACGAATTCTTGGGGAATTACACTTCCTCCAGGAGAACTAGTAAACATCCGTCTTCAAAGCACAGGACATGAACCGATAGATTTGCATTTATCACAACATATACACACCACTAGAAATTATGATAGCAGTAATGTTTGGGTTTATGATCCTAGTGGTATTTTTGAAGGGAAAGCAACATATAATGCAAAAGCAAAATTAGCTATACCTAGAATACGATTTTATGATGAAGAAATTAATGCATATGTAACATCAATATGTATCCATGACATAGATGTGGAACATAAGGATTTGAAGATTGTTCTTTCCCCAAAAGAATTTGCGGATTCTATGAATTTGGACAATTTGACATTAGAAAATCTTACACTAATTGGTAATGATAAGGTCAGAATTTCTTTGGCAGAAGAAGAGGAATACACATTTGGCTTTGCTCGATGTGATTGGTTTAGTAACTACTTTGAATATAATTATGTTAGTGAATATGTTAATATACATATTTGCACGATTATTCATCAAGATGATTATTGTATATTTTGTTCAGAAAAGTGCTCTTCATATGATGGGATAAACATTGATATTAATGGTGATTATAATCGTACTGGCATTATTGTTGATAATGCAAATGAAGATAGTGCTGTTTTGTTTAGCAATCCTAAAGGAATGGTTATCCCTGTGAACAATAACGACACAAATCAAGACGGAATACCTGATTGTGATGATGATGTAATAAATGGTGTTGAAGACTTAAATGAATTAAATAAAATAAAAATTGAATCTTTAAATATTCCTTCTTATTTAGCAAAATACTGCGAAGCAAAATTAGTTATCTACACTGAAGCATCTGATCTTGATTTCTCAAAATTAGTAAAAGATAAAATAAGAATTTTCGATGGTATTACACTAGACTCTACTCCATATATATTTGAAAAAATCAATGAAGATATGTATGAAACAAGCTTATCTGCTGAAACAATAAAAAAAATATGCAATGATGATTTAGAACTATTAGTAGAGGGTCGTTGGCATGGTTCTCAAATTAATATTGTTTTTGAGGTGTATTTACATGGAGTTTTGTCAGGAACTGATATTATTTCTATCCTTAATGCTCCGTTCTTTGTTTTGTCAAATTGTGACCAAGCTACAAAAATGTTTATGGGGTATCTTTGTGATTGGGAGAATTCATATAATTCTATAACAAATTCAAGTTTTCTTAATATCCCTTTTGAAATAACAGGACAACCATATCTACAGGATTATGCAGAATTTGGAGCTTCGATAGATTCTAATGGAGAATATTATCCTGTTATCATGGATTTTAATAGCAATAATTTTAATGGTGAACTGTCTCCTAATACAGGACTTTTTTCAATTGGAATTCAAGGAGGAGAAGGTGGTAATATAGAGGGACTACCTGTAAGTGCACTTCATCCTTATGGAAGGGTTGTTGTTGGAAGTACATTAAAGAATAGGCAAAGAACGATTTATAATTTCATTAAAAACCAGAAAATTCAAGGCGACTTAATTGAGTTAAATACAGATTGGTTATTGGTTGGTCATGTTGATGAAATTATTTCTGTTGTTCCAACGGCAAACAGTTATAAGATTTTTGTTTTTGATACAGAATTAGCGATAAGTGTTTATACGAATTCTTTAAATGATTCTTCAATTATACAAAATGAAATAATATCATCGTTCGTAAACGTGTATTTTAAATCAAAATATCAAATGCAAAGAAATCAGATGAAAATTAGAACGGATGAAATTATTTCTATATTAAGAGAGAATGGCATTCAAGAATCACAATTAATAAGGACTCCTGTTCTTTTTAGATTAAAAGAAAATACCGATGGTTCATTGGCTTCTTTGTCAGATTGTGCTTTGTTTAATCCTATAAATTCTGTATATATGATTGAATCAAACATACGAAAAGTAATATTTTCTGGAGCAGCTTCATACATGCCATATTGTTCATATTATACGAATATTTTATCTAGTATTGGATATGATTCAAATACTATATTTTTTTTAGAATCAACAGGGATACAAGCATCTGGTGGTGGTTCAATTCATTGTGCGACAATCTTAAAAAGGGAGAGATAAAATGAAAAAAATATTATTTTTATTATTAGTGATTCAATCATTTTTTGGTTATGGGCAATATTACTATTTTAAAATTGAAAAACCAACAACCAAATATGACAGTCCTTATATGTTCGATGTAACACTTTATGGTTATAAAAATGAGAATGGGAACAATGATTCTATAGAAAAATCTATTAAAAAAATAGAACCATTCTCCTATGAAAATGAAACAACTATAAGAGTTTTGAAAGAAATTGAAGCTAATCGTCAGTTTATTGACGAAAGGTTTAAAAGAGTGTATGAGCTCATAGACGTATCAAATAAGAATAATTATTTAAGACCTGGTCATCTACTAGGACAAATAAGGGTCTCTATTATCCCGCTTGAAAAAAAGATGCTTCGCATTATAAAAGAAGAAGGCAAACCAATAATGACGAAAGAAGAAAGTGTTCAATCTACTAATTTGACACCTGAACAAATTATGAAAAAAAAGAAAGAAAGTGCTATTGCTCGATTGGGATTATTGGATTTGGCAATAAATCGGTTGGGTAAAAATAAAGCGAAACAAATCGATATAGATATTTTAATGGCGGTTAACGAGTTATGGCTTAGCGAAGGAGATTTTCGTCAGGATGAACGCTTAAAAGAGGACAATTTAACATTGGAATGGGTCTTTAGTTTATTTGCAAGAAAAGAAGCTTTTGAAGCTGCTGGTTGGAAACCTATGTATGATGACGGAACCGTGCCAAAAGAGCCCGTTCAAAAAGAAGAGCCAGAAATTGATCCCGATGAGATTACAATCACATTTTAAACATATCAAGATATCGAGACCTAAGTATATTTTGTTTTCAACTTCTTTACTGATAGGACATGCATGTAACTTACGCGACATTTATATAAACAATGGAAATATGATAGTTAATGAGCCTATATATAAAACATTAATTCCGAAGGATTGTTCAGGAGATACTAATAAACATTTTTATTCTTTTGATTCTCAACAAGACATTATAAATCGTTTGTTAATGAACGGGACATATACGGAAGGAGGAATAGATTTGTCTTATGGAAAAGTTTATGGGATATGGTATCATTGGAAAGATGGAATAAAAGTATATTATAAATCACTTTCAGAAATTGGATTTGATGAAATTGGTATCAGAAATTTGTCAATCTATGGAGGAAATAATTAAATGAAAATGTATGTAAATATATTCTTATTATTTTTTGTAATAACGGTAAAAGCGTCATTCGCTTCAATTGGTATTCAAACTAACTATGGAGATTTGATTATACATGGAGGAGATGCTAGAATGTCAATGACTACTAAATTTATAGAGCAAAACAATGTTCCTGTGAATGAATTAGAAGATATTTTAATTGCATATATTAATGAAGGAACAAATTCATTGCAAAAATATGAATATTCTCAAAGTTTTGCTTTGGGCGTATTAGTAGATATTTCTAAAAGCCAAAAGGTGCATAATTATGTAGATGCAATTTTAAAATCAAAAAAAACGGATTTGTATTATAGTGCATATAATGCATTTTTAGTGATAAAACCTTATTCTGTATCATCTTTTGAAAACATTGAAAACTATATTAAATTAGAAGATGAAACTTCAAGTTGGCGGAGGACTGTTTTTTATATTGATTTTTCTCATGAGATTGACGCAAATGAAACATTGTCGGTTGATATTAAATTTAATATGGTAAGGTTAATGCTAAAATATTTGACATATGATTTACATAATTGGCAATTTCTTGATCAAGAACTATGCGATAAAATACCGTCGTATCGTCATTCTTTACAACGTAAGAATATGATTGAATATATTGATTCAAAGAAAGAGAATTTAGCTGATAGGGAAAGAACAGAGTTGATAAGAATAAAGGACGAATTTAATAAGGCAATACAAGAGTCGCCAATAATTGAACTAACAGATGAGATTTTAATGGAAGAAATAAAGATTTTTAAGACAAAAAAGAAATTTATAAAAGTATACATATAAAACATTAAATAGGCTTGTTTGTATGAAAAATCTTCTATTTATTTTAACAACATTTTGTGGGATTGTTTGGAGCAAAGAGCTTTCTCTTCCTACGCTACCATTGTCTGATTATATTGACACAGAAGTTTCCACAAATATTGTTGTTGGTTCAGCATTGCAGAATTTCAGAGAGTTAAATGTAGGTGTCTTTACTAATCAAGGTTTGGCAAATCTAGTGGAGGTTTCTTTTGGAAAAGATATTTCTTTAGACGGTGTTCTATCATCAAAAGAGGCTGTGCTTGTTTTTAAATTTACAGAATCTTGTGTCATGTGCTCATATGAAGATAGAAACATATTTTTTGAAGAATGCCAATCCCATCTGACATATGCAATAATTAATGCAACCTTTTTAACTAACGGAAATATGCAAGATTGCAATTTAGTCGTAAATGGAAATGAAAAGATACAAATAGCTATGCCTCCACTTACAAAAGATATTATGAGTCAATGGGACTTAATGCGAGTTGTAAGGCGAGGTGCAAATATCTCGAATGAACAGGTAAATATTCGCATAGCAACAGATATGACAATATTGCTATTAAAGTAATTAAGGTTATCTATCCTAAATATGGTTGTTGGAAAAAGCGTGAGAATTATTCTTTATCTTTGAGAGATATGGAGTCGTCCGTTCTAAATCACATCATATTGAAAACCCCATAAATATTGTCTTGTTGCTTAACGTCTATCCATTGTTTACTGATTTTTACAGGTTACTTATTGTTTAGTAGTGAAATTACTGGTTTTTTGGGTTATCAGGCGAATTATTCGTAAAACTAAAAGTTTTTTGTGATTTTATTTGTCTAAAATAAAAAACTTATTCACATAAACCTTAGGTTTATGATATAATAAAAGTGAAATTTATGAAAACTAGTGAATTTTTAAGGTTTTTTATCACAATTTGCCTGTCTGTAGGCGCTCAAATAGGATATGGTGCAGTTTCTACTGTGCCACAGCCTTTGTCGCACTATAGTGTAATTATGGAGCGCGCTCCTTTTGGTCCTATTCCTAAAAAACTTACTCCAGAGGAAGAAGCTGCTGCAGCTGGAGGTGAAGAAGAGACTCCACCTGAAGAGGATGTACCTGAAGAACTTCCTCCAGCTTTTGAACAAATTAAGGTAACTGCAATCACAATGTTTGGTGGTAAACCTGCTGCTGGATTTACAGATGGTGCCTCAAATAAATCTTACTATCTCCGTGAAGGAGAGGAGTTTGAAAGCTATTCTCTCGTTAATGTTGATTTTGACGGAATGAAAATTACTTTGCGACAAAATGAGTTGGAAGCAGACCTTCCTTTATGGATTAACCCTGCCACAACAAATCGCGCAGATATTTCATCTTTCGGAGTAACGGATCCTGCAACTCTGGCAGCACTCGCTACCAATACAGTTGTTGCTACATCTGTAGCTGCTCCACAAGCTAATAATTCACCAGCTAAAAAATCTGCTGAGGATTTGGAGCGCGAAAAGCGTCGCGAGGAATGGCGTAAAAAGCGTGATGAGGAGCGTGAGCGCCGCCGCAAGGAGCTTGAAGCAATGACGCCTGAGGAGCGCGAGCAGCATTTACGCCAAGTAAATATGGATTTGATTCGCTCAGGAGATGGACCTCCATTGCCTATTGAGCTAAATCGTGAAGAGATGGAGCAGCTTGCCTCTGAAGGTTTTGCTGTACCTGGTATCAATGCACCTATCCCCGAAGGGATGCCAAACTTTGGTGATCCTTCAAATAATCGCCCACGAGGACGTAATCGTCGTGGCGGTGGCAGAGGATTTGGTCCACCAAATTTTACTCCTCCGGGAGGTACCAACTAAGGAGGCTTTGATATGAGTAATTTAATTAAAAATTCAGATCAAAATCCCTGCTATCAGCTTAGGGCTACAATTATCAGTGCAGAAGGAAAAACTGAGAAAGTTTTTGATTCTGGTACAATTGTCGGTCACTTACTTCCTGCAACAGATTCAAATGGCGTACCATTTATCGGTGCTCGCATAAATAATGAGGTTGCTTCTCTTCAATTACCATTGTCAATAAATTGTCAGATTGAAGGCTTGACTATCAAGGATGATGATGGTTGGTATATTCTTCGTCGCTCTATGACTTTTTTGATGCAGATGGCTGCCGCTCGTGCTTTGCCTGATTGGTGTTTGAAAATTCATCATACATTGGCATCTGGTTTGTATTTTGATTTTACAAACAAGAAGGCTCCAGCGGAAAAGATGGATGAGGGTGTGCTTGCTATTTTTGAGGCAGAGCTTCGCAAAATTATTGCAGCAGATTTTCCAATTTTGCGCCGTATGCTTTCCTATGAGGATGCAGTTGCATATTTTGCCGGAGAGGGTCGTGAAGATAAGGTGCTGTTACTTCAGCATCATAATACACCATTTGTTGCAACACTTTGTTGCGATGGCTTTATGGATTTACATGCATTGCCAGTTGTTGCATCAACAGGCAGCTTAGGCGTATTTTCATTATCTCCTTATGAAGATGGATGCGTGCTGAATCTGCCAGACAGAGAGAAAATTACTGAGCCAATGAGCTTCACTCCGCAGAAGGAATTGATGCGTGTACATCGTGAGCATGCGCATTGGGGTGAGATTCTTGGTGTTCGCTCTGTAGGTGAGCTCAACCAGGCTGTGTTTGACAGACGCATCTCTGATGTTATTATGATGTCAGAGGCTCTTCATAATAAGAATTTTGCAGAATTGGCTTCCAAGGTTGTAAATAAGCAAAGCAGACTTGTTCTAATTGCAGGTCCTTCTTCTGCTGGCAAAACAACCTCTGCAAAGCGTCTTATGACACATTTGAAAATCAATGGCAAGACACCAGTTGTAATCTCTACCGATGATTATTTTGTTGGAGATGAACGCAATCCAATTGGCCCTGATGGTAAGCCTGATTATGAGCATATCAATGCACTTGATTTAGATAATTTTAATGAACACCTGACCTCGCTTTTAGCTGGTAAAAAAATATGCCGCCGCATATTTAATTTTATCACTAAGAAGCCAGAGTTTACTAACGAGGAATTACAGCTAGGTCCGAATGATATTCTTATTGTGGAAGGCATTCATGGCTTAAATCCAATGCTTACAGAAGCAGTGCCTCGCGATGATAAATTTATGATTTATCTCAGCGCACTGACTCAGTTGGGTATTGATGACAGCCATACGGTTTCCACAACGGATAATCGTCTTATTCGCCGAATTGTTCGCGACCATCTTTTCCGCGGTCACCCAGCAATTCGCACGCTCGAGCTTTGGAAGAATGTTCGCCTCGGTGAAGAGCGTTGGATTTTCCCTTACCAGGATCAGGCAGATGCATCATTTAACACAGCGTTGGATTATGAGCTTGCTGTGTTAAAGCCTTTTGCTGATCCGCTGCTGACAGATATTAAGCCAAATCAGCCAGAGTACTCAATTGCAAGGCGCTTGCAGATGCTTCTTCGCTCCTTCCATTCGATTACTCCTTCAGCAGTGCCAGGTGATTCTATTCTTCGTGAATATATAGGTGGAAGCCTTTTAAAATACTAACATAATTTAATATAAGAAAGATTGGGTAAACAAAAATGAATATAAGAGTTGTAAATTGGTCACCAGCAAGACGCTCCAGAACTATGGAGGTCTTCCTACAGCGTCCAGCATTTGATAATAATGCAGAGCGCATTGCAGCAGAATTATTGTTTGATATTAAGCAACGCGGAGAGCCAGCCCTATTGGCAGCGATTGCTAAATATGAGGGTGTTGCTCTAAAGTCCACAGAGCTACGTGTTTCTCAGAAGGAAATTGATGAAGCAGAGCATTTGGTAGATCCAAATGTTCGTAAGCAAATTGATGCAGCTCATGCTCGCGTATTGGAATTTTCTAAGCGTTCAATTCGCTCTGATTGGGAGATGGAAACACCTAATGGCGGAAAGCTAGGCGAGTTCTTTACTCCGCTTTCACGTGTTGGTATTTATGTCCCAGGTGGTGCAGCACCTCTTGCTTCAACAGTTATCATGACAGCTACGCTTGCTCAGGCAGCAGGTGTAAAAGAGATTGTGGCTTGTACACCAGGTGGTAAGAGCAAGAAGCTAAGCCCAGAGATGCTTTATGCAATGAAGGCTTGCGGTGTTACTGAGGTTTATCGTATTGGTGGTATTCAGGCTATTGGTTTGATGGCATATGGTATTCGCCATTGCGAGCCAGTACGCAAGATTGTTGGCCCAGGCGGAACATTTGTTACAGCTGCAAAGCGTCAGGTATATGGAACAGTTGCATTGGACCTTGTAGCTGGTCCAAGTGAGATAGCTATTCTTGCTGATGATTCTGCAGATCCAGATCACGTAGCAGCTGACCTTCTTTCTCAGGCAGAGCATGGCTCTGGCTTTGAAAAGGCAATGCTAATCACAGATAGCCCAACACTTGCAAATGAAGTTTCTCGTGCAATTTCTCGCCAGATGGCTCAGCTTTCTCGTAAGGATATGATTAAGAAGGTTATCGCAAAGAATGGTATTCTTCTTGCAACAGCTCCATCAATTGAGGATGGCTTAGGACTAATCAATCGCTTTGCTCCAGAGCACTTTGAATTGGTAGTTCGTAATCCAGAAAAATATCTTCCACGAGTAACAACAGCTGGTGCTGTATTTGTTGGCCCATGGACTCCAGAGCCTGTTGGTGATTTTGCTGCAGGTCCAAGCCATGTGCTTCCAACAGGTGGTGCAGGTAAGATGTTCTCTGGCTTAACAGTTGAAGATTTTCGTCGTAGAACAAGTCTTGTTAACTATACAGAGCAGGATTTGCGTGATGCAATGCCAATCATCGATATGTTTGGTACCATCGAAGGACTTGACGGCCATAAGAATTCTGCCGCAATCCGTTTTAAGAACCCTAAATAAGGAAAAAATTGAATACAATATCTATCATAGCAGCGGCCTCAGAAGGGGCTGCTGTTGTCGGTCAAGTTGCGGAGCCTCCTCCGCAAGGTGTGGGTGTCGCAATATTTTTACTCATACTAGCAGTTATATTTAATGCTTTTTTTGCTGCCTCTGAGATAGCAATAATTTCATTAAAGGATGCAAAGGTAAAGCGAGATGCAGAAAATGGCAAAAGGATTGATAAAATTCTTTGCAAGTTTATCTCTGAGCCTACTAAGTTTCTGGCAACAATTCAGGTGGGAATAACACTTGCCGGATTTCTTGCTTCTGCATTTGCTGCAGTTACATTAGCAGATCCATTAGCAAATGTAATTACTCCTTATTTCCCAGAGTATCCGGAGATTATTTCCAGCTGCTGTACAATTCTTGTTACAATTGTTTTAGCATTTGTAACATTGATTTTTGGAGAGCTTGTTCCAAAGCGTATTGCAATGCAGCATAGCGAAAGACTTGCAAGATTTTCTGCTGTGCCTCTTCGTGCAATAGCAGTTTTTGCCCGTCCATTTGTCAGTTTGCTAAATTGGACCACCAATGGGGTTCTTCGCTTAATTGGTATTGATCCAAAGGCAACAAAGGAAGAAGCTTCTGAAGAGGAAATTCGTATGCTTGTTGATATCGGTGGTGAGAATGGTACCATTGAGCAAGACGAAATGGAAATGATAGAAAATGTATTTGAATTTAATAATACGGTTGCTTCAGAAATTATGGTGCATCGTCGCGATATTGTTGCTATTCCTGTAACAGCGACAGAAGAGGAGTGCAAAGAGATAATTCGTAGCAGCAATTTTTCTCGTATCCCAGTATATGAGGAAAATATTGATAATATCAAAGGCATTTTGAATTCACGCGATTTCCTTCTCAAATCTCTTGATAATAAGCATATCAACTTTATGGAAATTTTGCGTAAGCCACTATTTGTTCCAGAGACAATTCGTGCGGATGTGCTTTTCTCACAGATGCAGAAGAGCAAGCAGCCTTTGGCAATTGTGCTTGATGAATATGGTGGAACTTCAGGTTTGATTTCTCTTGAGGATTTGCTTGAAGAAATCGTTGGCGAAATCTATGATGAGTACGATCAGCCAGAGGAAGAGAAGCGCGAGATTGAGACACTTGGTGAAAATGAATATCGCGTGCCTGGTGAAATGCAGCTGGATGAGGTGATTGATTTTCTTAAATTGCCTACTCCGGAAGGCGAGGATTTCAATACATTTGCTGGAATTGTATTTGATAGATTAAAGACGGTTCCAACTGTCGGCACAGTTGTACCTCTTCCAAAGCTTCATGTTGAAGCAAGGGTAGAGAAGATGGATGGAAATCGTATTGAAAGTCTTATCGTAAAGAAGACTAAACCTCAGGAATCTGAAGAATATGCTTCGTCTGAGGAAGAATAAGGAATAATTTTGATGGAAGAAAATGCTCCATTATATTTTAAGGTTATACCTGTTGTAATATTGATTTTTTCAATAATACTCCATGAAATTTCTCATGGAGTTTCTGCGCTTTTGTGTGGAGATACAACTGCGAAGGAGGCGGGGCGACTTTCGCTTAATCCGATTAAGCACATAGATATATTTGGATCAATTATTCTTCCGGCAATTTTGGTGATTACGAATGCTGGTTTTTGGATTGGCTGGGCAAAGCCAGTGCCTGTCAATTTGGCTCGCTGCAGAAATCCACGTACAGCAATGTGGGTTACCGCATTGGCAGGACCTTTAACAAATATCCTTCTGGCAATAATTTCCTTTGGATTGTTCATTGGTATAATTTTTGCAGGAAATTTGTTAAATGAAAATACTTATGAAATTCTAAGAACTTCAGCAGAGATGGGCTTCTTAATAAATTTCGGTCTTGCATTTTTTAATCTATGTCCAATTCCACCATTGGATGGTTCGAAAATTGTTGCATCAATTTTGCCAGTAAATTTAATGGTCAAATATTTATCATTGGAACGTTTTGGTTTTATTATCATCATTATTTTGGCAAATACAAAATTTTTTAGTTGGTGCATTGGTGGTTTAATGAATGGTGTTTTGGATATTGCAAATGGTTTGCTAAAAATAATTTTTAACTAAGGAGAGTAGAGATGAGTGCATTTAAATCCTATGATATTCGTGGAATTTGGGAAAAAGATTTTGATGCAACAATAGTGTATCGCATTGGACGCTGTTTGCCAAAGCTTCTTTCTGCAGACAGAGTACTGATTGGTCGCGATGCTCGTTCCAGCTCACCAATAATTTTCGATGCACTGACAAAGGGAATTACTGAGGCTGGTGCCGATGTTGATTCAATGGGTTTGACCACAACTCCAATGACCTATTACTTTACTGGTAAAAAGGGTTATGCTTGTGCAGTGATGATTACAGCATCACATAATCCAAAAGAGTATAATGGACTTAAAATTTCTCGTAAAGGAGCATTGCCTGTTGGTTCCGATTCCGGATTGAAAACTCTTGAGGCAATGATTGCTGATGAGTTGCCTCCTGCAGCTGCTGTGCCAGGCAAGATTACAGAGGTAAATTATCACGATGAATATATTGAATTTTATCGTAGTCAATTACCTTCAATTGACGGCTTAAAAATTGCTGTTGATTGTTCTAATGGAATGAGCTCATTATTTGTTCGCCCACTATTTGGAAATGCAGTTGATTGCATGTTTGAAGAAATTGATGGCACTTTCCCTAATCATGCTCCAAATCCATTAGAACCAGAAGCAACACTTGCACTTCGCGAGCAAGTTAAAGCAGGCAATTATGATATTGGCGTGATTTTTGATGGCGATGCAGACAGAGTAATGTTTGTTGATGAACGTGGCGAATTTGTTCGTCCTGATATCATTACAGGCATACTTGCAGAATACTATTTAGAGAAGGAGCCAGGCAAGCCTGTGCTTTGTGATATTCGTACTTCACGTGGTGTTACAGAACATGTAGAGAAGCTAGGTGGTGAGCCACATTTGTGGAAGGTCGGCCATGCTTTTGCAAAGGTAAAGTTACGTGAGTTAGGTGCAATTGTTGGTGGTGAATTGGCAGGACACTATTATTTCAGAGATTTCTTCTGCTGTGATTCTGCATTTCTATGTGCAATGCTAGTGCTTGGAGTTGTTGCAAAAGTTAAGCGTGAGGGCAGAAGCTTCTCTGATTTGTTAAAAGCAATTGACCCATATGCAAATACCGGCGAATGTAATTACACAATAGAGGAAAAGGATGCAGCAATTGAAGCAGTAATTGCTGCAACAAAAAATGCATTTGGTGAGCCTGTTCGTTTTTTGGATTTTGATGGTGTTCGCTGTGAATGGCCAACCTGGTGGCTCAATATTCGTAAATCAAATACAGAGCCATATCTACGACTTGTTGCTGAGGCAAAAACACAAACTGAGCTTGATGAAAGAAAAGCTTTCATTGAAAATGTGCTCAAGGATTTTATTAGAAAGGGCAACTAATTATGCCACAATCTCAAATTAAAATTAGAACAGCATCTTTAGATGATGCAAGAAATATTTTTCTACTGATTCAGAATAACATCGATCAGCTGGTTCCTCGTTCAACAAGCGATATTGTACAAAACATTGATCGTTTTCTTGTAGCTGAGTTGCCAGACGGAGAGCTAGGTGGAGTAATTTGCTATGCTTTTTATCCTGAAATTGGTGAGCCTACAAAATCCTGCGTAGAAATTAAGTCTGTGTGTGTACGCAAAGATTTACGTAAGCTAGGATTGGGACGTCAGCTAGTAAAAGCACAAATTGAGCGCTTGAGAAAATTTAAGCCTGCTCAAATTGTAGTGCTAACCTTTGCTCCTGAATTTTTTGAGAAGCTCGGCTTTAAAAAAGTTCCAAAGGAAACTCTCATGCATAAGCTTTATATTGGTTGCATCAACTGCACTAAGCATGAGTCACCATTTACATGCCCAGAAATCGCAATGGCATTAACAGATTTATAAAAACTAGAATCTGTCATAATATTATTTGAGTAATGATGAGTATTGATTTTTTCATAACTCATCATTATTTATTTTATAGAACCACGCCAAAACATTTTCTTTGTGCTTGCGCTAGTATTTTATTTGCGCAATGAAATAATTCGCGAATAGATTGTGAAATTTTTGATTGTGATAAATTTTTATATTGAAAAACTTCAATGTAAAACAAAAATCGCTTGCTCAATCGATATTTAAAGTGTATAATTTATCACCACATAAACAATTATATTAACTTTAATTTAAAGGTTTAAAAAAATGACACAAGAGGAAGTACTTTCTGTATTATCAGAGACTGGTGCATTGTTGCACGGTCACTTCGAGCTACGCTCAGGTTTACATAGCCCAGAATTTTTCCAATGCGCAAATCTTCTTCGCTATCCACGTCAGGCAGAAAAACTTTGCAGTGAGCTTTGCAAGCTTCTTCCAGAAGATGTAGCAAAGCAGGCAGAAACAGTAATTTCACCAGCACTTGGTGGTATTCTTGTTGGTCACGAGGTTGCTCGTGCACTAGATAAGAAATGCATCTTCGCTGAGAAGCAGGATGGTAAGCTAGTGCTTCGTCGTTTCAACATTCTAAAGGGCGAGCCAGTAATCGTTGCTGAGGATGTTGTTACTCGCGGTGGCAGAGTACAGGAAACAATTGATATTGTTCACGCTCTAGGTGGCAAGGTAGTAGCAGTACTAACACTTGTTGATCGCAGCAATGGAACAGTAGATTTCGGTATGCCTCACTACTCATTGCTAAAGATGTCACCAGTAA
>JAGCJJ010000016.1 GCA_017648065.1 Kiritimatiellia bacterium
GTATAACAGATGCTGTAATAACATCCTTAAAGTCTTCAATAGCCTCTGGATCAGTAATATCAATATTACATTTCTCTACCCACCAAACATGGGTGTAATTTTCTAAATCCTTACCTGTCTTAGGGTCAACGCCAAGTGGTCTTGCACGCTTCTGGTAACCAAGTGATTTAACCTTTTTACCATTAACAACCCTATCACCACCTAATGGACCACCAAACTCATAATATGGGAAAACCCAGAATCCATAGTTACCCATTAGTTCAACGATTTTCTCCCAAAGACCACGATTTGGACCATCCCACATCCAATTTGGCTTGAATGAATTTGGGTCCCAGTGCTGAACCGCACCAAACTCAAATAGGTCCTTTGTATAAGTATTCATACCTAAGAAAAGCATTTGGCGAGCCTTCTGGTCGAACCAATCAAGAGGATTCTCAACTGCGCGCTTACCTGGTTCTCCACCAATAACACCATCTGACATTTCCTCACGCCATGACAAATGACGCTGTGGCAAATTATTAGGAGGAAGATGAATCTTTGCTTTAACGGAATCAAAATTATTTACCTCATAAATAGCAATACGCTTCACAGCAAAGCCAGCAGACAATGGCTCTGAATATTGCGAATATTGACCAATTACTACATCAAAACCATCAGCAGGAACATGTGCAATACCATTGCTTTCTGTATAATCACCAAAGCGATCCTGTAATGTTGTTAAAGCTGTCCATTTTTCATATTTACCGCTCAAAGGTAAATCCAAAGATTCACTATTGCAGCTAACATATTTTGGATACCAAGCATCACCTAAGCATTCACCTGTATAGAAACCACGCTTAGAACCTGTTGCCTTATTGTGTACAATCCAAGAGCGAGAAACATCCTCTGGATATTCTACTACAAGAAGATAATTGCCATTTGCTTTTAAGCCCTTTCCTTCACCAATACGATACTTTACAAAGGTTGTATCCTTTGCATGCATTGGCATTGTAAGGCATGGTTGACCCAAGATGTTTTCAACCTTACTTCCTCCAACAGGGTGCTCTACGAAGTGGCGAGAATTACGATATGCTGGAGATGTATTTGTACAATCAATTTCATCAATTAATGAAACATTGCCAAAAGGTCGAATAATTTCAGCATTTACTCCAACTAAAGCAAATGCGACAAAAGTTAAAAGTATTGTTTTACAATTCATAAAATATCCTTATAAACATTATGTAAGTTATTTGCCAATATTTTACCTTTTTCAACCTACAAAAGTCAAATGTTTTACATAGATTCAAAGCATTAACATAAACTAATAAATACAAAATTCGCATATGAATTACATAAAAACGAAAATTAAATATACCGACCGACTTTCTTGGACAAAAAAATAAGCACTATACCTTCGATAGAAAGCATAGTGCGTTAATAATAAGAATCTATATAATTGCTATTTACTGATTATTTCTTATCAGGAAGTAGCAAGCCAAATACAGCCATAGTCTTAGACTGATTGTTTACAACACCCTCATCCATAGCAATTGCAAAGTGAGCATCTACGAATTGATACATAATTGCATTGCTCCTAGATGGACGTGGATACATTGTATCAGGAACATTGTATCCACCTACATTCATGTAAGGACCTTCTACCTGCTGACCCTTAACTGGCTTACCAAATGGGCTGTAACGGCTGTTGTGCAATGGAGCATGAACAGTACGCTCACCAATACCAATAACCCAAGATAGACACATTGGATTTGCTCCCAATGTATTATCGCAAGTTCTAATCAACCAATCATAATAATACTGGTCTTTTGTTAAGCCCCACATTGCCATAATTGGCAAGCAGAAATTCTGGTATGCACCTGTACCCCATGAGATAGGAGCAAAGGAATGACGAACAAACTTGTATGCCATACGACCAGAACCAACCAAATACATATCAGCTTCCTTCTTGATTGAAGCAATTGCCTGCTCCTTATATACTGGGTCAGCCATATTATCTGGCAAAAATGCGTATGCATAAGCAGCCCAAGATAGATCCCATGTATTATCAACAGCTAGAGAAACATTTGTCTTTGTACCCCAAGGAACATTTTCCTTAAATGCTTTGTGATATTTCTTTTCACCTGTTGTACGATATAGCTCTGCTGCAGCATAAGCAAGACATGTAACATGCTGCTGAGCATATTGAGCAGACTTCTTAAGACCCTTTGGAGGATTTGCTACGCCCCACTCAAATGCCTTTCTTGCACGAGCAAGATAAGCATCTGCACTTAGCTTTGGCTGCAATGCGGCTTCCTCTTCTGATTCATAAGTTGGCTGCTGAGTAATCTTGCAAGTCTTTAGGATGCGAGCAGTACGTGCCATCACAGCAGCATAATTTAGTGCTGCACGTGATGTCTTTGCCCAAGCAAAGTCACCCTTCGGATCCAACTCTACTGATTGAATAAAGTTAGGGTCACCATCAGATTCTGTACCTTCATATACAGAGCCATCCTTATCATTATACAATCCATTCCAAATACGAATTGCCCATAAAGCCTCATCTACAATATCAGGAATACCATTTGCCTTCTCAGGGATATTTAACTGACCATCATAGAACTTCTGAGGTGCCAGCTCATAAGCCATTAGCAATACCTGAGCAACATCAAGGTGTGAGCGTGGATTATAGTCGCCCGCATCATGATGACCGCCGCGTGTCTTTAGCACAACAGGAAGTCTTTCAGGAATTACAACAGCCAAAGCAGCTGCTTCCTCTGCAGTCAAAGCTTTATTGTAAACACGGAAATCATCGAAATATGTTCCTGCTGCACATTCATCGTTGATAGATGCCAAAGTAAACTTATCACTGTCTCTTCTTGTTAGTTTAGCTTCTCCAACCTTTTCACCATCCCAATAAACTTCAGCCTTGAACTTGCCGGTTTGTTGATCCTTTGGATGGATTGAATATGTGAAATTATGCCATTTTCTATCGCTGATTCGACCGAAACCAGCTCCATCACATCTTAGAACACCCCATCCTGCAAAGAATGAGAATGAATATCTAGTATACTCACCAAATGCAAAGATGTTGTTATTATACTTGTTTCCACCACTTACGCTATCATCACGATAAATCCAAATGGATAGAGTCAAGCCCTTATCGTCCTCCCAAACAAGAGTACCATCAAAGCCATTTTTATCAGATGACTCTGCCGCATAGCATGCTTTTGCATCAGCAATATCATCTGACTTAATAAATTGACCACCTCCTCTTGATGTCAACTTCAAATAACCATTATCAAAATCAGTAAATGGTTTATCAAAATCAATGTATGCTACCAAAGCTGGATCATTCTTAATAGCTGCTGTAGCTTCAGGAACCTTTGGCTTTACAGGGCTGTAAATTATTGTTTTTTCAAACTTACCCATATCACGTACAGAGAACGGATTTGTAGTAGGGACAACGCCCTTTACATGACAAGCGATGCGCTTCCAATCAGAATATGGCTCTGAAAGCTCTTGTCCGCAACGCTGTGCGAAAACACCATAAGACTGAATATCAAAAGCTGTTTTATAAACATCAGCATTGATATCGAAAGGCAAGCTGCGGCCTACTCCATCAACAACAATGTAATAGCTGCCAGATTTTGTAAACTCTGTAAAATCTAACTCATAAACATTGCTGCCAGAGTGGCTGACTCTGAAGTCAGGTTGATCACCACGTTGAATAAACTTAGCTGTGCCTTTATAAACAACCTTACCTGATTTTGCATCGCAAATCTTAAATTCAGGAGGGTTATCAAAAGCAAGAGAATTTGTTGGCAAAGGCAACTCCTCTGCATTCTCTTCTACAACAGGCTCCTCTACTACAGGAGGAGGATCAATCAAGCGCTCTGGCACATCAGGATAAATTGCTGCCAAAGAAATATCCAATTCCTCATCATCAACCTTTTTATCGCCTGCTTTTTTAACAATCTCAGGATATGAGCCAAGCCAACGACCAAGATATGCAACCTTTAGATTATTTGGCAGATAACCAACCTGGTTAACCTGAATTGCATCTGAAAAAGAAGACAAATCCTTTAGCTTATATTCTAGCTTAGCTTTACGATTACCTGATGTTACTGACTCTGCCACAGTTACCTCAAGAACATCGCCATCCTTTAGTGTAACAGGAAGCTTTACAAAAACATCGTGCATTACATAGCCCTTGAATGGCCAGCCTGATGGCTGATAGATATCCAAACGAGAGCGACGGCCCATTGCCTCAACATCAACCTTTTTACCATTGTATGTGAAATCATAAGCTGTTAGGACATTGCCACCAGGGAATGAATATGCAGCACCAAATTCCAATAGAACAATGCCATTACCGACACTGCGCATACCACGAAGACCCACCATCTGAGCAGCCAGAGCATCCTCGCCTGCCTTTGGATATGTAAATGTCTGATTAGGATCATATACAAAGCTATGAGCAGTATGAGCTGCTGTAACCATTGTACCACCTTCACCCTGAGCAATAACTGTATATTTCTTACCAGAAACCATTGGATGAGGCAGCTTTAATTCTACAACCGCTCTCATCAAATGCTTGATATTGCCACCACCTGGAGCATCATACCCCTCAGGAACAATAAATTCCTTTTCTGAAGCAATCTTCTTTGCTTCTACAGGCTCAACAAAACTTTCGTACTTATAATTAGAATCTTCTTCAGAAATGATTCTATATGATTTCTTTCCGAATACTGCACCTGTTTGTGAGCAACCAACAACTACCTGAATCTTATCAGGTGCTGTAGCTCCAGCAGAACGCACACCATACATTTTCATAACCATTGGCTTTGTATCAACCATTGAATATGCAGCTACTTGCTCAGCAAAACAAAGCTGTCCCACTGACGCCATAGCAATTAATGCTATAATGTATTTTTTCATATTTATCCCCTTGTTATATGTTTAAAAATCTACTTAACAATCACTATTGTACCAAGCTCATTTAAAATAGACAACCAACTTGAAACTCTTGTTTTAAAAGTTTCATGGTAAACAACACCAATTACACGTCCAATACCTGATGTTGGATAATAATAACTATCTGTTTTTTCTGATTCTGGAACATCCTTCATCGGAACAAATGTAATTACATCACTTGCATTTGTCCAAGAAGCAATATTTCCTTTTGGAGTAACAATTGATGTACGATGATTAACATTATTTGATGCCGGATAAAGCAAGTCATCGGTATTATAGGTTGGTCTAGGACCTAAAAATACAACATCCAACCTACCATTATAACTGAATGCTCTATAGTTCATTTGAGTAACTGTTTCAGGTAAAATCACACGTTCAAGTTTCTTTGCCTGTTCAAATGCACTATCGGAAAGAATCGTAAAGGTAGATTTACTAAAATCTAAGACACCAGACAATTGGTCTGCCTTAGCAAAAACACCCTTATTTAGAACATTAAGTGCAAATTTAGTATCACTTAGCTCTGTAATCTTTGTGGCACCAAATGCATATTCATCAACATTTGTAACAACTGGAGCTAACGTAATTTTATTTCCCCCATAGCTATAAAATGCGGATTTTCCAATAGAATTACAAGAAGGAAGATGAATTTCTTTGATTTTTGTAAGACTGTGAAAGCATTCTTTTGGAATACTTTCAACCAAAGGGAAAGAAAGATAGTCTATTTCAAGCAGTTTTGAATTCTTAAAAACAGCACCGGTAATCTCTTTTACTAATGGGAATACTGTTGGAGTGAGTGATACAAGATTATTACACTCAGACATCACACTACCACCAAATGAAGTCAGTTTATCACTAAGAACGATAGATTCAAGGCTTTTGCATCCATAAAATGTCCATGTCTGAAGAACTCCCTCAATATTTGGAAAATAGACAGACGTTATTGCTGTTTGAGCAAATGCATCACCACCTTCAAGTTTGAAAGAAGAGCTACAAGAAATACTGCCACCAAGAGAAGAATCTCTAAATGCCCTTCTTCCAATTGACACTAGCTCCTCAGGAAGGGCAATTCCTGTAATAATCTTTTTTTGGTAAAATAAATCCTGACCAATTTTTACACCCGTCGTACCGATATCATCACACAATGTAGACAAATCAAGAAAACCGGAACCTGAGGCATATCCAGAAAGGGTGATAACATTATCGGAGATAGATTGATTTAAGACCCAATTCCCATCTGTGACTGTTTTTCCGTCAATAGTCCAAGTAACTGCATTAGCAGAATAACAAGTACTAATTGCTAAAGATAAAAACAGATATTTAATCTTAAACGATGTATTCATTGTTAATCTCCCTAGAATTGTTTTATTAGGACATGCACCCTTTTCCTATTAAACAATAAATATAATAACCTTATATAAAAAAATAGTCAAGGAAACAAGCATAGAAACAACGAAAAAGGAGGCAAATTTATTCTAAACTCACCTCCTAAATTCAAACTAAGTATTTTCTATTTTTTAGAGTACATTTTACAAAATACTGCACTATAGCTTCTGTTTTTCCAAATTGCTCTAACGTTCTGCTGAAAATTTAATTAGGACACGAGAACGACCTTGTGGAGCATCTCCTTCAATTGCAGGAAAATATTTAGTAACATTCCCTTTATTTTGATCATTATTAGGAAGTTTATCTATGGAAATTCTATATTTATTACTCTCTTCATTAATATCAAGTTTAACTTGAGCAAAACCACGAGGTAAAACAGGAACTGCTTTTGATAGAATAAACTTATTTTTCATTCTAAAAGTAATATCTAAAGGTTTTCCAGTATCACCCTCTACCAAACAATAAAGTGCACGTTCATAAAGATCATAACGCACTGCTAGTTTTGGAGCATTCCCTTCAAGCTCATGTACAGCAGATAAATAATTAAGCTCAAGTCGAATATCCCTTTCCTCCTTCTCGTCCATCATCAAATAAACCATAGAAGGGTCATTCATTACACCAGCAATATCTTTATATGGAACATAAATAAGAGATGGTTTAGAAATGTCTATATCAAACACAAGTGGTTTTGTTTTTGAGCCAATCATAAACCTTACAGGGTCTTTAGATGCAGATAGTTGTTCACTGATGCTTGAAACAATTGGGGTCGCATTAGCAAAGAATATGATTCCCTTAGCTCCATTTAAATAATCCTTTATTCCTACATCTAAAATATAACTTGGTCTTTGCTTGCGTGATGCTCCTGAAAACTCTAAGAATAAACTATTATCATCCCAAATCGGAATATTTCTCATTACAAATTTTGCCCCCTTAAAATCAAATGATTCAGGAGCAGAAAAACAATTAAGTTCCTCAATTTTCGAAGGTTTTACAAAAACTATACCTGTACCCTTAGGTCCATAAACTGAAACTTTTTCTTTTGAGAAAGTAACATAATCTTCAATATTAGTTGAAGATACCAATGGTGTTAATTTAAAGTTATAAGGTATTTGGTTAAAAACTTTTGCCATAGGTATATCTTTTTCTGGCACCTCTTTTTTAACTACTTTACTTTCCTTTTCATTACCTTTTTCTTTTTTAGATTTATATCGTTGAATCTTAAGAACTGTTAAACTGGCAGTTGAAAATTCATATGAAAGTACTCCTTTCATAGAACCGATTTCTACACCTTTCTTAACAGATGGAGACAAAACTTTTAGATTCTTTTGAATCGGCTTCTCTATAATTGGTGCAGACTGACCAATTTCATCGATAGAAATATTTTGATGGGAAACAGTTGCAGCACCAATCCAAGGAAGAGGAACTAAAACACGAGCTTCCCTGCCAATATCTTTACGTCCTGCAGCTATAACTACGGTTACCTCTTCATCACTATTTTTTGTGGCAACATAATAGCAATCTTCTAAAGGAGAGCTTTCAACATGCTTATTTAGTGATAAAGCCATTGGCAAAAGCTTACCTTCTCCAGAAGTCAAATCAAACAATTTGCGATATGTTTGCCAGATAGGTTGCTGTTTGTCATTTAAAACAATGTTTTTACCAGACTCACCTGAATCTATAATAGCACCAGTTCCACCATGCATTAAAATTTGAAGAATCGCTGTAATAGTTTCCTCTGAATTATCTATTACTGCTTGTTTATTAATTAAAGGTTTTAATGGCGTTAAATATGGTACAAAAGCAGGAGAAAAATTCTTTCCTATTTTCAAATAATGCTGCAAAAATTCACCATATACTCGATCTTGTCGACCTCCCTTTACTGCAATAGGAGCTGTATAAGTGCGTGTATATGTATTTGAAGCATTTCCAGCTGTCTTTACTTTTTCGACGTCCAAAACATCAACAGCAACAACTTTTACACCAGTAATATACTTTGCTAGGATTTCTGCACTAACCTCATTATCACAAACCCAACCGCCAACAATACATCCAAAACGTGTAAAAAACCACATTGCAGTTTTCTCATTAACCTTTGTCAAGTCACCTTTAATTCTAACGTATGGGATTTTTTTATTCTTAAGAATATTTGCTAATTGAACTGCCCAATTATTAAATTCTTCTCCGTATTTCTTATTTCGAGCATATCCTAATGCATAAAACTCATTCATAGCAGAAAATGCTGCTTTGAAATCAGATGGAGCTACTGCATTTCCTAAAAGAGGCGGATCTGCAAGTGCTGTTGATGGTAGAGTTAATTCCACATACTCAATAGGAAAACCCGTAGCAATTGGTTTAGGCAACATTTGATTTGGAGAAATGGCGATAAAGGTTTTTTGCCCCTCTGTAGAATGTTGTAACCTTAAATAATCAAATGCTAAAACAAGATTTCCCTCATTGATAATTTCTAAATTGTTTTCATCTTCATTAAAAAAGAAAAATGGAATAAAAACCTCTTGTTCTGCCCATCCATCAGTAATATTTCTATGGTATATTATTTGACCATTAAGTTTAATACATAAAGGTCGCTCCGCAGCTTCAAAACGATATGTCATAAACTCATTACGCTTAAGCTTCTCAGAAACAATTGCAAACTTTAGAGTTGCACCAATTGTAAGAGGTCTGGATGCCAATGTAATTTTTATAGCTTGTTTTGACTTCAGATGCTGAGGAAACTCTACCGGTGTAGAAACTACGACAACTTTATTGTCATTTTCATAAGTGAAGAATTCACCATTAACTAATGGGGCTGTTGTAGAACTTGGAGCACCATTTCTTCGGCCAACTTCAAAGCCTGGGAAAGAAGCAAGAAGCTCAGAAGAAATTCCTGCATTTTGGTCTGCTGCAAGTGGTACATCACCCCAATTTGTAAAATTATCAAAATCTGCAAAAACTACTGCTGTAAAAAATGCAAAAATATGTAATGCAAAAATAATTTTACTATTCATGGTCAATCTCATAGAAATATTGAAGAATATATTATTTATTTATTTTCGTCTTTATCTAGCAATGCAATTCTTTTATATTCACGATAAATACGGAAAGGTAAACGGACTATCAAAATGCAGAACAAGATAAAATAGCTCCATGTCATAAGTTTCCAATTCCAAACATATGGACCTCCATCCTTGAACATGTAGCAAAATATCATTATAAGTAAATCAACAATTGCTACTAAAGCAAAGAAAACTGATTGTCCGTAATAATTGAGAACTTCCTTTAATAATGTATAACTCATTTTGAAAAAGCTTGACTTCTTTTCCTCTGCAGATGCCTTAATATCTGTTATTCCTAGAAAAACTTTTGTGCGATTTTCTTCTGATAGGTTTGCTGGATTTAATCTGCCTTTTCCAATTTCTTCGCATAGTACATGCTCACTGGAAGATTCTGCACTTGTCCAATTAGCTGCTAAAGCCAAAATCGCAAAATACAACCAACTATGTGAAGAATTTAATATGCTTAAAGCAATGCCTATAGAAATAACAAAGCCTGGCTTAAATAGCAAATGAAATACATAATCCAAATAAAAACCTCTTCGTGATGATATTCTATGATATCGAGCAAGGCTTCCATCAACTACATCTAACAAATAACCCCAAACCCATAAAAACGCAGTTAACAAAAGTAACATTCCTGAAAATATGTGATGCTTTAGAGCAAAAAGTTCTGCAGCTGCTACGATTGTAAACAAAGAAATTACCCAAGACACACCTCCTAAAACCGTTACTGTATTTGGAGAAAGTCCAAGAAAATTAGCAAGTCGGACTAAAGGCATAACAATTCTACGAGCAACAAGACTTGTGATTAATGCACATTCGTCTGTTTTAATTGTTGAAAGAAATTCCTTTTCCTCATCAACTAGTAAATCAGAAAGCAACTCTTCCCCGCTATAGTTTTGAAAAACCTTCTCATCAATGTTTGAATTATTCTCTACATTAGAATCACTGTTATTTGTTTCAACAGCAGAATTCTCTTCTTTTTTTTCATTATTGTATTCGTCCATATAACCCCTCAATATAGATTTACACGTAAAGTTAAATTAATAAGCACCTCTATCAAATAAGACAGTACTGAATGTCAAAATAATTAGCTTTATATCCATTACCCAATTCTTATTCAATGAATACCAAATATCAAGCATACACATCTCTTCAAATTTAATATTTGAACGACCAGAAACCTGCCAAATACATGTTAAACCAGGTACCGAAATGTGGCGTAAATAATGCCAATCACTAACAAAATATTTCAAATCTGTCATTGGTAATGGGCGTGGGCCTACTAGACGCATATCTCCCTTTACAACATTAAATAGTTGAGGTAATTCATCAATTGAGAACTTACGCAAAAAATGCCCCATAGGAAAAATGCGAGGATCTTTCTTTAGTTTGAACAGACCACCATCAGAATCATTTTGTGCACGGAGTTGCTCAACTAACTTATCTGCGCCAACATACATTGTTCTGAATTTGAACATTTTGAATGGCTTACAGTTATAACCACAACGCTCTTGTACAAATAAAGCTGGGCCTTTTGAAGATAACTTAACAATAAGAAAACCAAATAATAGAATAGGTGAAGCAACAAGAACAGCTCCTAAGCCTGCAATTTTAGAACAAAATGTTCTTATTGGTTTAAATCTATTTGAGAAATGATGTGATGAAAAATGCACTAATGGAATACCATCAATATAATCTCCAAATGAGAATGGATTATGGAATGTTAAAAATTGAGGAGCTAGAACCTTAAGAGCAACATTTGCATCTATAGTTAAACGGATTATACGAGCAAGCTCGTCATTTACAATATTCTCATCTATATACATTGCAACAGAAAATTCACCAGAAGCCAAAAGTTCTTTTATTTTATTCCAGTCCTCTTCAGAAGTAGGAGTTGGAATTCTTTTTACGATTCTAAACAAGCATTTTTTAGATTCGTATGTTAATTGTCTATCAAAATTACTTGCTTTTTCATTGTCACCAATCAAAAGGCATGGATGAGTAAACTTTCCTGTCTTTTTTCTAATTACCAAAATTATTTTGTTGACTATTAAACGCAAGAAGAACGTCATAAAGATGTTAATCATAAAGACAAGCGTAAAGAAAGTGCGCATGTGCCAGTTCTTTTTAGTAAAATACAAGCCGGCAGCAACTAATCCCATCATTATAGTATTACAAATAAGGGCATTCTTTAGCACTGATGTTCTTCTGATTTTCTTATAACCATCATACATTCCTATGAATGTGTACATTAGAACTATTACAATACTAAAGCACATTGAGTAATAGAACATCTGATTATGGTAAACTGCTTCATAAGCATCAATGCCGTTAAAATGACAAAAGCGTAATGTATGAGCTAATGAATAAGAAAAGAAAACTGATAAAATATCACAACATAAATGTAATCCAAAGATTACATAAATCATATTAAGATATTTTGTAATGATTTTTGTTGTTGGAACTAGATTTCCCTGATACTTTCTATACATGGTTGAGTCCTCTTATATATTCAACAATCACTCCTGGAGCTTCTTCTACTGTATGCTTTGACATTCTTTCTCCCTTAACATAAAGAAAGAAGCAATTATCTCCACCAACAAGAGCGACCTCTGCATCCTTTGCCTCGCCAGGTCCATTGACAACGCATCCCATAACAGCAACATGTGGTCGAGGAGCATTTGGATTATCGTGATAATATTGCTCTAGCAATTCCTCTACTCTGTTTGCTGTTGTAAAAACATCTGCTTTTGTTCGTCCACAGGTTGGACAAGAAGTAACATTTGGACCTGGAGCACGCAGTTTTAAGCAACGCAACAATTCTAGTCCTGCCTTTACTTCTTTAATTGGATCATCTGTTAAAGAGATGCGAACTGTATCACCAATACCTTCTGAGAGAAGAATACCTAATGCAACTGATGAACGAACTGTTCCTGCTAAAAATGTTCCAGCCTCTGTAAGCCCTAAATGCAAAGGATAATTTGTGGTTTGAGAAAGAAGTCTGTATGCAGCCAATGTACGATCAATGTCTGATGCCTTTACAGAGATTTTAATATCATAAAAATCAACCTCTTCCAAAAGGCGAACATGCTGCATTGCACTCTCAACAAGAGCCTCTGGTGTAGCTCCGCCAAATTTCTCACGTAGAGCCGCATCAAGTGAGCCTGCATTTACACCAATGCGTATTGGTATTCCACGTGCCTTTGCCGCATTTGCAACTGCCAATACCTTGTCTTTACCACCAATATTGCCTGGATTGATACGCAAACCATCAACACCTGACTCTATGGATTTAATAGCAAGGCGCCAATCAAAATGAATATCTGCAACAAGAGGCATTTCTGGGCATGCACGCTTAATTTCACCTAAAGCTTCTGCAGCAGCCATATCAGGCACAGCAAATCGAACTATATCACAGCCAGCACGACCAAATGCTTTCACAGACTCAACACTTGCCTTTACATCTCGAGTATCTGTATTGGCCATAGTCTGAACACTGACAGGTGCGCCACCACCTATAGCGACGCCTCCTAGCATTATCTTACGTGTCTTTTCTCTTGCTAAATTCATTGTACTACTCATAAGCTACAGCTCACAAATGTTAAATTTATTCGGTTATTGCTTGCTCTGAAATTGTTTCTTCTTCTGTTACAATCTCATATTCACCATCTAAAAGTTGAGCTTTCTTCTCTGATTCTTCTACAACTGTTTCCTCAGCTACAGGCTTTTCTTCTGCCTTCTCTTCATCTGATTTTCCACCAAAGATACGTGTTAAATTTAGTACATCATTAAATGAAACAAAGACGAAGAAACAAATCAACAATGCAGCAAACAAATTACATACAATTGTTATTACCTTTGCAGGAAGTTCTCTGCCAAAAATTCCACGCCACAATGCAAAAATGATATGGCCACCATCCAGGATTGGGATTGGAAGCAGATTTAAAATTGCCAAATTGATATTTAAAAATCTGATAAAAGCTAAGAAGCTTACAAATCCAGATGCAATATTAAACCACATTACTGTAAAGATAGAAATTGGTCCACCCAATGCACTGGCTGTACGAGATGCCTCTCCTTTTGTTTTTGGAGTAAACAAAGAATCCAAAATACGGAATATTGAGCCTGCATCACCCTTTAACTGATCAATTGGTTTTCTATATCTATCCCAAGGGCGAACAAAATCAACAGCATAACCATAAGATATTCCTATAATTTTGCGTTGCTCATTTTCATCATACTTAGGAGTAACCTTTAAATTAATAAACTCACCATCTCTGAATACTGTTGCATTAATCTCTCCGTCTGTATTATTGATGCAACTTGATAATTGCTCGCTAGACAATAAACGAACCCCATTACACTCAACAAGATAGTCTTTTTCCTTAAATCCAGCCATTGCTGCAGGACTATTTGTGATAACAGAACCAATTACCAAATTAGCGGCTTGTTTAATGCCTTTAACGGAATAATACTTCTGCCCCTCTGGCATCTCAACAGGAACACGCAAACATGCTTCTGCAGAATCATATAGATTAGACAGACAAACTGTTGCATATCCATCTAAAGAGCCAAGATGCACCTCTTGAACAAAATCGTTATAATCAACAACCTTGCGTCCATTAACCTCATGAATTATATCACCGGCACGAATACCCGCTTCTGCAGCTGCTGATTCTTCATCTACATAGCCTACAACATATCCGCTTGAAGTAATGCGTACCTGCTCTGGGATATTGCTATAACGAGGACATGCTGAAATGATAAATGCAAGAACAACAGCTAAAATAATATTTCCTAATGGACCTGCAAAAGCAACGATAATACGCTTCCACCATATAGCTGGTTTTAATTCCTCTGTTTTTTGATCACTATCGCCTTGAATTAGCTCCATTCCTGTTGGATCTAATTCTGGAAGTGAAACATAACCACCTAAAGGTATAAGAGAAATGCGAAATTCTGTGTCACCAATTTTCTTTTTCAAAAGCGATGGTCCAAAGCCAATAGAGAAAATAGGTGCTTTAAGTCCTAAAAGTTTTCCTGCAATAAAATGGCCAAATTCATGGATAAAAATTGTTAATCCAAAAAAGAAAACGACAGCAATAATACCAAGAATTATTAAAAGAATTTTGATAAGCATATATAAACCTTACAAAATAAAAAATTAACAACCAAAACGATTCTTTGCTTCCTCAAGAACAGAAGCACTACGTGAGCAGCCCATACGAGTAGCACCAGCTTCATACATTTCAAGTAATTGATCAAGTGTACGTATTCCACCAGCAGCCTTAACTTGAACCTCAGGATTTGAATTATTACGCATTAAACGTACATCCGCAGCAGTTGCACCACCAGTACCAAATCCTGTAGATGTTTTTACAAAATCCACACCCACTTCGGAGCATATCTGACATAACTGTTTCTTCTCTTCATCTGTTAAGAAGCAATTTTCAAAAATAACCTTAACACTCGCACCTGCAGCATGAGACACTAATGTAACTGCAGCAATGTCAGACTTTACATATCCCCAGTCCCCATCCTTAACCTTGGATACATTGACAACCATATCAAGTTCCTCAGCACCATCAGCAATTGCTGCCTTTGCTTCAGCAACCTTAGCCGCTGTAGAATGAGTACCATGTGGGAAGCCAATTACTGTGCAAGTCTTAACTTCTGTTCCACGCAATAGCTTTGCACACTCTGCCACAAAAAAAGGACAAATACAAACACTTGCACATCCGTTAGCTTTTGCAAACTCACAAGCCTCAACAAATGTTTCATGTGTTGCTGTATTTGAAAGCACTGTATGATCAATCATTTTTGCAATTTCTTTTACTGTCATAGCAAATCACCTTATTTCTTAAAGTTGGTCAATTTATATAAATCAAAATTCTTAATAGTTAATTTTTAGCCAATGCTGACTTTACTGATACGCCTTGAATATTTCCAAGCTTACCTGTAAGTGAACCAATTTCATCATTTGTTGCATCTACAACAAGAGTAATTACCGCACAACCACGCTCCCTGTATGGAATGCCCATGCGCCCTACTATTATTGATGAATATTCCGACAACACCTCATTCACTATTGAAACATTATCGTCACTCTTATCAATTATGACACCAACAAATCCCAAACGCTTATTTGTCTCACACATTGTATGGTTCCTTTATTTAGCTGCTGGAGCCTTTGGCTCGCAAACTGTACCCATAAACAAAATGCTATTTGTGCTTTTCTCACTAATAACAAATGCAAATGGACGGTTTACTACAAATGGCTTTGCTGGTGGTGGAAGCATTGCACGCATCAGCATAATACCTGTAGCTGCAGCAGCTTCAGTACCCTTCTCATCTACACGAATAGAAACATTTTGAAACACTTCAGAAATACTCAATGGTGTAGGTGAAAGATTTGAAAAATCTGCCTTTGAAGAAAATGCTGTTTTAACGCCAAGTTTTTGAAGTACCTCTGTAAGTTTTAGTTCTGTATTGATCTCAAACTTAGGCATAGTTAAATCATAATAATCAGATTTAAATTCTGGTAAACAACGATTAACAAAAGCATTCAAATAATCTTTAAGAGCTGCTGTATTTGGTTGATTATTCTTTGGAAGAATTACAACCATCTCTGTTTCTGTTGCAATTTTTCTACCATTTGGAACATTTATCGGTTCATAAGGAAGAGTAATTGCTGAATATAAATCTGTTTCCGCAACTAAATACTGACCTGAATTCTTCATATAGGTAACTTTTGTTGCCTCTTCAGGCTTAACATAGAAATCGCCATCATAAGATTTATTTGCATCAAATTGATTTGCCCAATTTGCATAGAAATAAAGAGTATTTACCAGAATTGCTTCTGTGGCAGGGTCTAGCTCCTTAATAAATTCAGGAATTAGCCCACGTGTCATTTTATCAACAAATGAGTTTATCTCTACCCTGCCAGTTTCATCCATAGAGATGCGATTTGTGTGGAAGCATAGTTCCTTACGTGTGTTTGCTGTATCCTCGCGTAATTCAAAATTATTTGAAAGCCAAAGAGAATTAGACATAAGGAGCATATTTGGTTCAGTGCGACTCTGCCATTCTGCATTATTAAATGTTGCATACAGCCCCAATTTACCACACACATTACGTAAATTTGTAAAAGCTGCGTCTTTAACCATCCACTCACGTTCTTCAGGTGTTGCTTTATGCATAGCAGTTCCACAGTAAGAAACATTCCTCTGTTTTAGGAATGAAACTGCCTTAAGAAGCTCATCCTTTGTTTCGCCATTAGCAGCAATTTCTGCTAAGCTGGAGCAAGCAACATACAAGCTTACTGGTGAAGCAGCAAAATCAATATTCTCATCACTTGTAAGCGTTACATCTGCGAATGAAGCTGGAAATGGTTTTTGAGGAACCAATGGATTGCTCTTTTCAACAGCTTGTTCGGCAGACTTCTCTTCTACGGCAGGAACATTCTCAACAACAGATGTTTTTTCTTCCTCACATTCACATCCTACAAAAGCCGTTAAGGCAAATACGATTAAAAAATTAGATATTACATATTTCATAAAAACTCACCATATAAAAATTTTCGTTAACAACAATACACATAAACTTTGATTTATGTATTATTATATATATATATAAACATAAAATCAATGTCATAATTGAATTACGAAAGTGAAAATGCTGTCAAATTAGCTAAAATTATAATGAGTTGAAGATTGACAAGTAGTAAAAAGCTAATTTGAGGGAAAATATGTAATAAAAAAGCGATTTATAAAATAAAAAAAAGCAAGTCTTCGTTAGACCTGCTTAATTTTAGTGCAATTAAAAAATTGGCACCCCCACGGGGAATCGAACCCCGATTTCCAGGATGAGAACCTGATGTCCTAGCCGTTAGACGATGGGGGCAAAGAACGGGGCATATAATAGCAAAGCAGCATCAGCAATGTCAACACATTTTTTAATTTTTTTTATTTTTTCACAAAGCCACTCAAAACAATTAAACCATAAATAACTGATTATAAAGAACTAAAGCAATAAAACGAAATTTAAACTTTTTTCATATAAAATCTATTTTTTTTAAAAAACACAGTGATTAACAATGAAAAACACATACTTTTTACTAATATTACTATTTGATGTATCTTGAAAAAACAATAGCTTTATACTAGAATATACGCATAAAATAACAAATTTAACATAATCACTTTTACAAAAATATGAATCCACTATACAACGTACCAGAATTTCCAGAATACGATAAAGTTAAACCAAAGCATGTAAAACCTGCTATTGACCAGCTAATAAAAGAAGCACAAGCAGCCATGAAAAAAGCAGAGGCAAATCCAATGCCAACATGGGATTATGTAATCACTACTCGCAATGAAATTTGTCGCCCTCTTTTCAGAAGCTTTAGCGTTGTTTCACACATGATGTCTGTTTGCAATTCAGACGAATGGCGTGAGGCTTATGAGGCTGTACTGCCTGACGTTATTACTTTTTCAACAATGTTCAGCCAAAGCGAGCCTTTTTACAATGCTCTAAAAGAGCTTGTTCACAGCCCTGATTTTGCAACATTTGACCCTGTGCGTCAGCGCATTCTAAAGAAAAATTTAGAAGGAATTGAGGATTCTGGTATTGGACTTCAGGGAGAAGAACGGGATCGTTTTAATGAGCTTACTCAAGAGCTTTCTAAGCTGACA
>JAGCJJ010000017.1 GCA_017648065.1 Kiritimatiellia bacterium
CTCAAGTTCATGTATTGCACAGAAAAGAAAAGTCTGGGCTTGGTCGCGCATATATTGCTGGCTTTAAGTGGGGCCTTGAGCAGGGATACGAATATTTGTTTGAGATGGATGCAGATATGTCGCATGATCCAAAAGAAATTCCTGCATTTTTGGAAAAAGCAAAGGAAAGCGATCTTGTGCTAGGAACTCGCTATAAAGGCGGCATTCGTGTTATCAATTGGCCATTGAATCGTTTAATCATCAGCATGGGCGCAGGTTTATTTGTTCGCATGCTTACAGCATTGCCTGTGTCTGATCCTACAGGTGGTTATAAGTGCTTCAGTCGAAAGGTGCTTGAAGCAATGGAACTTGATAAAGTAATTTCAAACGGATATTCCTTCCAAATTGAAATGACGCATAATGCATGGATGCGTGGTTTTACTATTGGCGAGGTGCCAATTGTTTTTGAGGATCGCCGTTATGGCTTTTCAAAACTAAGTAAGGCAATTGCTCGTGAGGCATTTGGCATGGTATTTAGATTGGCATGGAGAAATCGCTTTCGCCGCCGTCAGCCAAGTATAAAGAAGCAGCTTGCATTACGCGAGGCAGGAAAAAATAAATAATTTATTTTGGGTTTAATGAGATGAGTACAGATAATTCTGACAATAAGAATTCTGAAACAAATTTAGATAGCGCATCAGCTGTTAATGCTTCACCTAAAAAGCGTTGGTGGCAGGGTGGGTTCTTTAATCGCATGGATTATTTAGCTTTCGGTATAAGCTTTTTAATCTCGTTTATTATTTATGCTTTTACAACAGCTCCATCAGTAACACTTGAAGATTCAGGTGAGCTTGCTGTGGCTGGTGACTATCTAGGCGTACCTCATCCACCAGGATATCCACTATGGACAATCTGCGCCTTTGTATTTACTCGAATCTTCAGATTTGTCACATATATGGGCCAACCAAACCCAGCATGGGCGATTGGTCTGATGTCAGGCTTCTTTGGTGCATTAGCAGCTGGTATTACAGCAATGCTAATCAATAAATGTGCAAAGGAGCTTATCTCTCACGCATTTGGCGCAAATGAAAATGAGAGCAAATCCTCACGAATTGTACTCTCTGCTTCATGTCTTGTTGCTGCTATTGCAGGCAGTTTGGCTTTTGCATTCTCTCCTGTGGAGTGGTCACAATCAACAATTATCGAGGTTTATACGCTCAATTCATTCTTCTTGATGCTTATTTTCCTCTTTATCTTTAAGTGGTTGTGTAAGCCAAGCGTTAAGCTGTTATGGCTTGTTGCATTTCTATTTGGCTTAGGCTTTACTAACTATCAGGTGCTTCTATTTATGGCAGTGCCTATGGTTATAGCAGTAATGCTTCATAGCATTCCTTTGTTCCGTGATTTTATTTTAATTTTCATCCCAATTGGTTTTACAATCAAGCTTATGCAGCTTGCTGCAAAATTCCCTGAGCCTGGCTTTGCAAAGATGTATACTATGCAAAGCAATGGCGGAGTCCCTCAGGTAGATCCAAAACTGATTGATAAGGTTTCAACACATTACCTTATTGCAATTATTTCAGTTTTGGTAATTTGTGTTGTTGCAGCATTGATTGCATACATTGTTCGTTGCAATAAAAACAATGTTCAGCCAGCAAAGCTATTTAGATACTTTGCATCAAATATGATATTCGTGAAGATAGCATTTGCTATTGCAACAGCTGTTTTGTTCTTGGTTATTGCTGATGTGCCAACCTTTGAAGCACCTGCTAATTTCAGCTTGGTGCCAAAGAGTGAGCATTTCTCATTTAATAGCACATATCTATTGTTTGCACTTGCAGTCGCGGTGCTTTTTGCTTTTGGCGCATGCTTTGCAGGTGGTTTATGGTATGCTGGCACAATTACAGCAATCTTGCTTTCACTTTTGGTCTTTGTCGCAAAAGGATATTTGCTTGGATTAACACACCCACTATCACCATTCTTCTGGGTATACGTTTCCTTAAATATCATCTATCTCTTGTTAGCTTGGGCAATGCTTCCAAATGGCAGAGCAGTAGCAGGTACAGTCTTGTTTGCTGAGCTAGGTGCTGCATTCTATGGATATATGCCTCTTGCTTCAGATACAAATCCACCAATGAACTGGGGCTTCCCAAAGACATGGGAAGGCTTCAAGCATGCAGTTTCTCGTGGACAATATGAGAAGATTGTTCCAATTACTCTTTCTCAGGTGCTTTCTCCTAATTTTGTTCGCCAGTTAGGTAGCTACTTTACAGACTTACGTATGCAGTTTACTTTGATTTTGGCTCCTCTTGGATTTATTCCTTTTGCATTGTGGAGCATCAAGATCAAAAATAAGCGCATAAAGCTTTTCCCTGTTGCATTTGGATTAGCTGCTGCAATTGCTGTTTTGGCAGCGTTGGATAAGCTGATTGACCCAACAAGTGCAAATAGCTTGGGTGGTGCATATAAGTTTCTAATGGGATTGATCTTTGTTCTTGCAACAATTGGTGTAGCTCTAATTGTTATTAGAATTTTGCATATTCTTTTTGGTGAAACATTAGATAAGACAAGAGAGCTAGGTGATCGAATTATTTCAGGACTTTGCTTCTTGGGTATCTCACTTGGCGTAATTATATCAATTTACTGTGTGTCCAATATTTGCGCAGAGTATATTCTTGAAACATCTTTTGGCATACTTGAGCCTGTTATTGGAGTTGCTTCTGTAGCAGAGATGTCCCGCTATATGCGCATGTCAGTTTTACTCAGCTTAGGCATAAGTATTGTGCTAAGCTCAATCTTTGTTATAATGACTGTTTTCTCACAAAAGAAGATGGATTTTATTCGCACAGAGCATAGTGATGTGTCTTGCAAGTGGTTTGTGATTACTTTGATTGCATTCTTGATGATGAGCGTTGTGCTTATCGGTATGGCAAATCCAAAGGGCGATATTCAAGATAACTTTATCCAAAAGGTTAAATTTATTTCATCTCATGCTATCTTTGCTATTTGGATTGGCTATGGTATTGCGATGTCTGTATATTTGTTCAGAAAGCAACGCTACTTGTTCATACCAGCTGTGGCAGTGTGTGCAATGCTATTTGTGATACCAATTCGCGAGAATTATCTAAATGCAGATATGGTTGATATCACAAGTGCTGCTGAGCAGAACGGACATGATTTTGGATGGCAGTTTGGTAATTATCAGCTACGTGGTGCAGAGGCAATTATTGAGGAACTTTCAGAGGATGAAGAGCCATTGCCAAACCCAGAGTATCCATCAGATATGACACCAAATGCAATTTTCTTTGGTGGTACAGATCCTGGACGCTTTGTTCCAACTTACATGATTTATTCAGCAAAGGTTCGCCCTGATGTATTCTTGATTACACAAAATGCACTTGCTGACCCTACATATATGGACACAATGCGTTCCCTATATGCTGACCAAATTTGGATGCCTACTGCTAAAGATAATAGCGATGCATTTGATAAGTACATCAGACTTGTTCAAACAGGTGAATTGCCAAACCTAGGTGGAATTTCTGATAAGAATGGACGCATCCAAGTTAATGGTGCTATGGAAGTAATGGAAATCAATGCCATTATCACAGAGCAAATATTTAATAAAAACATTGCTTCTCATGATTTCTATGTAGAGGAGAGCTACGCAATGCGTTGGATGAATCCTTATCTCACTCCTCATGGCTTGATTATGAAGCTTAATGCAAAGCAGCAGTCTCAAGCAGAGTTTAATAAGACACTGCAGGATGATATGGACTTCTGGGATTGGTATACACGCCGCCTGACATCAAACCCAGGTTATGAGCGCGATGTTGCTGCACGTCGCTCATTCTCAAAGCTACGTGCCTCATTGGCTGGCTTATATGCAAATCGCAGAATGATTCAAGCTGCTGAGCGTGCATATATTGATGGCTTGCTTCTTTACCCATATTCTCCTGAATGTACAATTCGTTTTATGCGTGAGGTGCTTTATCCTTATGGACGCATTGATGACTCAATTCTTTATGTTGAGAAGCTTGTTTACAAAGATAAGAACAATCAACAGGCTCAGGCTGCTCTGAAGATGCTAAAAGAATTGAAGCAAGCAGAAATTCGTATTCGCTCAATGAAGGAAGCAAATGATAAATTGATTCTTGAGTACAATAAGGCAAATCCAAATGCCCAAATCAAAGAAGATATTCTCATCCTTCCAGATGAGGATATGCTTGAAATGGTTAAGGCAGCAAATGTACTTGGCAATACAACAATTCGTTATATTGCAGTACGTGATTATTTCAGCCGTAAGAAGCTAGAAGATAAGATTGTTGTTGCAATGCTTGAGCAGGTAATTGGCTTCCAGGGAATGTCAATCCAAGATTTGAAGCTTATTGAAATGCTGCCACAGGATTTCTTTGAGAAAGCAGATATTGATACTCTTCGTATTGGCGCAGATGCATACATAAAGATGGGTAATGCTCAGAAGGCAATGAACTTCTTAGCAAAGATTCTTTCTAAGGATGCTAATGATTGGAGATCATGGACAAGCTATTCTTTGATCTTGCTTCAAACAACACGCGACCCAAATAGGGCAGCACAATTTTTGATTAAAGGTGACCAAGCTGCAAGAGCATGTGGCGAGTATGTTAAGTTCCGTGATCTCGTTGCTTCAATCTCAGAGCTTAAGCAGTTGTATGGTTTTATTCTGCAGCAACAATCTCAGAGCCCACAAGGTCTTCCTATGGGAATGGGACCAACAAGATAATGGGTAAATAATGGATACAAATAAAACAGAAATTACTCAAGAGCTTGTAGATAAACAAGTAGATAATCCTAGTGGGGCTCTTTCATATGATGAGCTATCCCTTGAGGAGCAGCGCATTCAACTCGAGAAGGAGCTTCTTGAGTTGGAGCGTGAGAAGCTTGATGATTTGCAGCGCAATCGTGAGCTTGAAGAGGCTGGTGAGGTTGAAATCTCAGCAAAGCACTTGGTGATGGTTGCAGTAGTTTGCTTATTATTTTCAGGTGTTGTTTCATATCTGTGTGGCTTTGATGTTGGTAAAAAATATGCACAACCTCCAAAATATGTAGAACTGGATAAAGGTTTTATTGAAGCAGTAACTCCTAGTGCATTACCTAAAGAAAATGATAAGCTTCAATGGACTTTGAAGGCAGCAAAGCCAACGACAACTCTTTTAATTCATATCCGTTAATCGCGTTAAAAACAATTTATTGAAGGAATTTTTATGAGCTACTATATTGGTATAGATTTAGGAACTTCGGCGATGAAGTGTCTTCTTGTTGATTCAACAGGAGCAGTTTGCAAAGAGGCTTCTCGCGAATATCCATTGTCTTTCCCAAAGCCAACATGGAGTGAGCAGGCACCAGAGGATTGGTGGAAGGCTTGTTGTGAGTGTGTTGCTGAGCTAATTGAAGGAATTGATGCAAGCACAGTAGCTGCGATTGGTTGTGCAGGTCAGATGCATGGCTTGGTAGCACTTGATGCAGAAGATAAAGTAATTCGCCCTGCAATTCTTTGGAATGATGCTCGCACAGCAGCTGAGGTAGATTTTCTTAATAACGAGATTGGTAAACCTGCATTAGCAAATGCAACAGGCAATATCGCTTTTGCTGGATTTACAGCACCAAAGCTATTATGGATGCGTAAAAATGAGCCAGAGGCATTTGCTCGCATTAAGCGCATTATGCTCCCAAAGGATTATATCAATTATCTTCTTACAGGTGAGCATGCAACAGAATTTTCTGATGCAGCAGGTATGCTTCTTGTTGATGTAAAGAACAAGTGCTGGTCAAAAGAGCTGATTGATATTTGCGGACTAAAAGAAAAGCAGCTTCCAAAGCTTTATCCAAACAGCGCTTGTGTTATCGGCACACTTACAGCAGGTGCAGCAGAGCAGCTTGGCTTGACAACATCTGTAAAGGTAGTTGCCGGCGCAGGTGATAATGCAGCAGCAGCTGTTGCAACAAATGTTGTTACAGAAGGAACTTGCAATATTTCTCTTGGTACATCTGGTACAGTGCTAATCCCAACAGAAAGCTTCTGCATGGATCCAAATAATGCATTGCATTCCTTTGGTGCTGCTGATGGTAATTATCTTCTTCTCGCTTGCATCCTTTCTGCAGCAAGCTGCAATAAGTGGCTTTGTGATGAAATTCTAAAGACAAAAGATTATGCACAAGAACAAGTAAATATCACAGAAGAAAAGCTTGGCAATAATCCAGTATTTTTCCTTCCATACCTAATGGGTGAGCGTAGTCCAATCAATGATACAAATGCACGTGCTGCATTTATCGGTATGAGTATGGATACACCACGTGAGGCACTTGTTCAAGCAGTTCTTGAGGGCGTGGCTTTTGCTGTGCGTGACAATTTTGAGGTGGCTCGTTCATTAGGAATCAACCTAAGTTCAAGCATGATTTGTGGCGGTGGTGCAAAATCTAAGCTTTGGGTTACAATCATTGCTAATGTACTTAATATACCAATTCGTTTACCATTTGTAGAGCAGGGGCCAGGCTATGGAGGAGCATTGCTTGCTATGGTAGGTGCAGGCGAATTTGCCAGCGTCAAAGACTGCTTAAAAGGCTTGTTCGGAGCACAGGAACAGGAATTTTATGCAAATGGCAATAATATGATTTTACCTGATGCAGAAATTGCTGCACGCTATGAAGAGCGTTATCAAAAATACAAGCAGCTATATCCTGCATTAAAACCATTTTTTAATAACATTTAATTAACAACAAACAAACACATTGGAGTAAATTATGGAATATTTTCCTCAAATTTCAAAGATAGCATACGAGGGTAGTGCAAGCAAAAATCCTTTTGCATTTAAGTACTACAACCCAGAACAGATTGTAATGGGTAAGCCTATGAAGGAGCACCTACCATTTGCAATGGCATGGTGGCATAATCTTTGCGCAGCTGGTACAGATATGTTCGGTAGAGATACTGCTGACAAGAGCTTTGGCGTAGAGCGTGGCACAATGGAGCATGCAAAGGCAAAGGTTGATGCAGGCTTTGAATTCATGCAAAAGCTAGGCATTGAGTATTTCTGTTTCCATGATATTGATATTGTTCCAGAGGCAGATGATATCAAGGAAACAAATCGTCGCCTAGATGAAATCACAGATTATATCTTGGAGAAGATGAAAGCAACAGGCATTAAGTGCTTGTGGGGTACTGCTAATATGTTCAGCAACCCACGCTTTATGAATGGTGCAGGCAGCACAAATTCAGCTGATGTATTTTGCTTTGCTGCAGCACAGGTAAAGAAGGCACTTGAGCTAACAGTTAAGCTAGGTGGTAAGGGTTATGTATTTTGGGGTGGTCGTGAAGGTTACGAGACACTTCTAAATACAGATGTTAAATTTGAGCAAGAGAACATTGCTAAGCTAATGAAGATGGCTGTAAAGTACGGCCGCAGCATTGGTTTCAATGGCGATTTCTATATTGAGCCAAAACCAAAAGAGCCAATGAAGCATCAATATGATTTTGACGCTGCCACAGCAATTGGATTCCTACGTCAGTATGGTCTAGATAAGGACTTCAAGATGAACATTGAGGCAAACCATGCAACACTTGCAGGTCATACATTCCAGCATGATCTACGCATTTCTGCAATCAATGGTATGCTTGGTTCTATCGATGCAAACCAGGGTGACTACCTACTAGGTTGGGATACAGATGAATTCCCATTTGATGTATATGAGACAACAATGTGCATGTACGAAGTATTGAAGGCAGGTGGTTTAACAGGTGGTTTCAACTTTGATGCAAAGAATCGTCGTCCAAGCTACACAATTGAAGACATGTTCCATGCATTTATCCTAGGTATGGACAGCTTTGCTTTAGGTTTGATTAAGGCAGCTGAGCTTATTGAGGATGGACGCATTGATAGCTTCATTGCAGAGCGTTATTCAAGCTACACAACAGGCATTGGTGCAAAGATTCGTGCTGATGAGACAACACTTGAAGAGCTTGCTGCATATGCTGAGCAGATGGGTGCACCTGCACTACCAGGCAGTGGCCGTCAGGAATACCTAGAGAGCGTTGTAAATCAAATTATGTACAAAGCTTAATGTCTGATAATTATTAGATAAATGAAAAAATGGGTGTGAGGTTATCCTTGCACCCATTTTTTTGAAAGCAAAAATATAATTAGCGCTTAGAGGACAAATATCTAAATTCGGACACGAATTTAGTCCATTCTCCTCATCAATACTAAAACTGACAAATTTATGGTTTTTGCGAGAAAATGTATGTTTTTTCTAAAAATTCCTATGATTTTGGTGACTTTTTTGATACAATATCTACGTGATTTGTTGAGGACTTGTAATGGGAAATTTAATTGTTTTTTTCATAGTTATCTATTTGATTATATTGCTTTTAAAATCTCCTACGATTAAAGGTAAATTTGGAGAGCGATTGGTGTCATTTTGTTTAGACAAGTATTTAGATAAGAGAAAATATCGAATTTTAAATGATGTAATGATAAGTGATAATATGGGTGGAACGACCCAAATTGATCATGTTGTGCTCTCAAAATATGGTATTTTTGTTGTTGAAACAAAAAATTATAAAGGTTGGATTTATGGTGATGCAAAATCTAAAACATGGACACAAGTAATTTACAAGAAAAAAACAAAATTTCAAAATCCATTTTTTCAAAACTATAAGCACATTGTATGTCTGGCTAATGCTACAGGTGTTCCAAAAGAATGTCTTTATCATATTGTGTTCTTTGCTGGTGAATGTGTATTAAAGACAAAAGATAAGATGCCAGAGACACTTTTTGAGCGTGGTAGTGCGATGGGCAATTATATTAAATCACATACTCATGAATTTTTTGACGATGAGCAAGTAGATGAAATAGAAAGACGCATTTTAGCTGGTCGTACTGACAATACATTTCGTAATAGACGTGCTCATAATTCGCATGTCCGCAACATCGTAAAGAATAAATAAATGGTTCATAAATAGAAAAAGAAACCACGAAAATCACGAAATAACACGAAAAAAAGATTTATGGAAATACTATTTTTCATTGTTATTCGTGCCAACTACACCATTCGTGCAAATTCGTGCTCATTCGTGTCTTTTAAAAAAAAGCATATCCGTGTACGCGTATTCGTGTTCTTGAAAAACACCCCTCATCAGTGTGCGCGTATTCGTGTATTTAATTCATAAATTTATTTATTTTAGTTGAAATAATTATTTATATTTATTATAATTTTATCAAATTTAAGTTTATGGAGAGATTATGGATAATTCAGAGCTGTTATTAGATTTAGCTAGGCAAAAACAGGTGTTGGATGAAATGGGTGAGGGATTGCTGTTTGATAAAGCGATTAGTGCTCTAGAGAGAGCCATAAAGTCAGGGGATTGTAGTTATATAAAATCTATTATAGATGAGTTATATGAGATAGTTTTATTTCGTATATATCCAATAGAGTTGTCTGATAGAACAAACAATAAATATTTCAATTTATGTGGATGTCTTAAAAATATAGAAGATTGGGAGGATAAGCAAAATATAGAATGGTGCCCACATTGTGTATCTGAGATAATTGTAGATTGGTCTAAAGGTATGTCGTCAGAATGTTCAAATTGTGGTAATAAGCTTGTGTTTTGTAATAAATGTCCACACCAAGGCGAAAACTGCAATGATTGCCCATATTAATGAATCTTCTAGAATACGAGTTTAATCTCAATGTTCCACCTCCTAATCTCCAAAACTCCCAATCTCCCAGAAGCGGAAGCAATGTTTCATATGATGATTATGGTGTTTGAGTCTATGACAAGATGCAAATAGCATTATTTTACTTGACTTTATAGAAATATTAGTATATTTTTCTATAAAAATTTTAAGGAGTAATTATGTATAAGTCAGTAAAAGATAAAATTTTATCACGTATATATGGTTATGGTAGGGGTTGGGTGTTCTCCGCTAATGATTTTCTAGTGGATTTTAGTAGATATGAAATTGATACAACTCTTAAAACTTTAACAGACAACGGGATTATCCGGAGGATTTGTCGCGGTATATATGATTTCCCTCAATTTAGTTCTATTTTGAAAACTCAAGCTGCACCTGATATGAATGCTGTAGCTCAAGTAATTGCTCGAAAATTTAATTGGAAAATTTATCCAGAGGGTAGTACTGCCTTAAATTATTTTGGTCTTTCAACTCAAATACCCGCAAAACTAATTTACATATCTAATGGACCAAGTAGAATTTTTAAAACTGAATTTGGAGAAATTAAATTTAAGCATTCTGCTTTGCGAGAATCTCATTTTAAATATGTCGAAAGTGCATTGGTTGTTCAAGCCTTGCGTAGCTTAGGTCAAAATCTAATAACAGACGATGTGTTGGTAAGACTTAAAGCAAAATATAATCTAGCTATGTGGCAGAAAATTAAACAGGATACAAAATCTGTAACTGGATGGATATATGCTGCTATTTGTAAAATTGCTGGTGAGGAATAATATATGAAGCAAATTTTAAAAGCGTCTAGTAATGAACGAAAGTTGGTTTTTGAAACAGCTGCAACAAAACTTCAAATTCCTCCGGAGATGATAGAGAAGGATTTTTGGGTTTGCTGGTCTTTACAAAGATTGTTTTCAGATAAAGAACTTAGGAAAATTTTGAGATTCAAGGGAGGAACTTCTCTTTCTAAGGTTTTTAATTTGATTAAACGGTTTTCTGAGGATATTGATTTAATCTTGGATTGGCGTTGTGTTACTGTTGAAAATCCTCTAGAAAATAGAAGCAACACAAAACAAGATTTGTTTAATAAAGGTATACAATTTAATTCAGGAGCATATATTTCTAATAGCCTATATAGCTTAATTTCTAATGCTATGGGTGATGAGTGTCTCGTAAGTGTTGATTCAGAAGACCCTCATGTTATTCTAATTAACTATCCTAAAACATTTTCTGAAAGTTATATTACGCCAAATATAAAATTGGAAATTGGTCCTTTGGCTGCATGGGTGCCAAATGATAATTTTGAAATTTCTACATATGTCGGTGAGGCTTTTCCTGAACTTAATTTACCTAAGATTAATGTACCAACAATTCTTGCAGAACGTACTTTCTGGGAAAAAATTACAATTCTTCATCAGGAGCATCATCGACCAGAACAAATACCAGTTCCACTGCGTTATTCAAGGCATTATTATGATTTGTTTATGATGAGTAAAAGTAGTTTAATCTCATCATTTATAGATAAAAAATCATTACTTGAATCTGTAGTAGATTTTAAAAAGAAATTTTACCCAAGGAATTGGGCTAGATATGATCTTGCTGTTGCAGGAAATCTACGCTTGTTACCGGCACCACATTCTGAAAAAGCGTTATGTAACGATTATAAAGCTATGGAAAATATGATTTTTGGTGAATATCCTTCGTGGAATGAGATAAAAGAAGAATTGGCTGGTTTAGAAAATAGGATAAATTTATAATAATCGCATACACGGATGAGTGATGGTCGCTAGTGCTCTGGCCTTCGGCGAAACGCGGAGCACACGTAGTGTGATTTTCCTGAGAACGGAGACACGGAGAGTATTCTAGGGTTATTGTAATGATTGCATGCACTTTTTCTCCTTGCCTCCGTACTCCGTGTTAGGCGAAAGCAATGAGTGAAACGATTTAAACGCTCTCGCTTCTAGCCTGCGGCGCGAACACAGATTTACACAAATTTGCACGGATTAGTAAAACACAGATATAGATAACATTATAGAATGCAAAACTATCCGTGAATATTTGTGCATATTCGTGTTACTATCGTATATGTATTGCTATAACATTAGTGTACACAATTCTCCCTTGTCCTCCGTAAAAATCACACTATGTGTGTCCGTGTTAAGCGAAAGCAACGAGTGAGAATTGCAAATAGCATCATTCGCTTTAATAAATTCACAAAATAATTTATTTTACATGTGTTGGTTCTATTTGGCATTCCAAAAAGTTCACACACTGTGTGAACAATTGAGTTGGAGTCATTACAGGTTGTTGATTTCGGTGGAGAATGAAGAGGCTCGTGCATATTATTTAGAAGAGGCAAGAAAGTCTCTTTGGAGCGTACGCGAGCTTCAGCGTCAAATTAATTCGTTTTATTACGAAAGATTGCTTGACGAAAAGCATTGTTTATCTATTAATCCTCCCAATCTCCAAACCTCCAAATCTCCCAGAAGCGGAAGCAATATTTAGAGTTACTTTCGTTACTTAGAGCTTTGGAGTTTCGGAGGCTAGGAGTATGAATATAGTAGTTTCACCTCCCAATCTCCCAATCTCCAAACCTCCTAATCTCCCAGTAGCGGAAGCAATATTTAGAAGTTACTTTCGTTGCTTAGAGATTCGGGGGCTAGGAGTATGAATGTAATAGTTCCACCTCCTAATCTCCAAACCTCCAAATCTCCCAGAAGCGTAAGCAATATTTAGAAGTTACTTTCGTTACTTAGAGCTTCGGAGGCTAGAAGTATGAATATAACCGTTCAATCTCCTAATCTCCAAAACTCCAAATCTCCCAGTAGCGGAAGCAATATTTAGAGTTACTTTCGTTGCTTGGAGCTTTGGAGCTTCGGAGGCTAGGAGTATGAATATAACCGTTCAATCTCCCAATCTCCAAAACTCCCAACCTCCCAGTAGCGGAAGCAATATTTAGAGTTACTTTCGTTGCTTGGAGCTTTGGAGTTTCGGAGGCTAGGAGTATGAATGTAATAGTTCTACCTCCAAAACTCCAAATCTCCCAGTAGCGAAAGCAATATTTCAATACATATTAAGAAGTTTTAGTCTAAGACAAAATGCAAATAGCATTATTCGCTTTACAAATTCACAAAATCATTTATTTTGCTAGTAATAATTATTGTAATTTATTATAATTTGGGCGTTGTTTAATATAAAATATTGAACGGTTCAGTTTTGCTTGTTTTGATATTCAAAAAATGGTAAAATAAGAGAAATTTGGTTAACAATTACCTTTGGTAATTAGGTTTGTGAGAATTGTTATAATTTGGTAGGATAATAAAAAGGTTTTTGTCTTATGAGAAATGAAAGATTAAATTTAATTGATTTATTTGCTGGTTGTGGTGGGATGAGTACAGGATTTGAGTTTGCTGGCTTTAAAACGGTTTTAGCTGTTGAAAAAGATGAATGGGCATCAGAAACATATTCGTTTAATCATCCTCATACAAACATATTTACAGGGGATATCAAAAAAATTAAAAATCCGAATTTAGAATTTGCGCAAACAGAAGATGTTTTTGGAATTATTGGAGGGCCTCCATGTCAGGGGTTCTCTCTCTCTGGAGCTAGAGACCCCAAAGACCCTCGGAATAGTTTGTTTATGGATTATATGCGTTTTGTAAAATCATTTAGTCCTAAATTTTTTGTAATGGAAAATGTGACAGGAATACTTTCTGCAAAAACGAAATCAGGTGATTCTGTAAAAAAATTAATTGAATTAGTTGCTGATGAGGTAGGTTACAATGTCCATATTATGATTTTAGATGCTTCTGATTATGGAGTTCCACAAGCAAGGAAGCGAGTTTTTTTTGTTGGTATTAGAAAAGATTTACCATTTATTCCAGACAGATTAGTGCCACCTAAAATTACTCCAATAAATAAAGTAACAATCCGTCAGGCTTTGTCTGATTTGCCGAAATTAAATTCTGGAGAAGGATGTGATGAGCCAATTGACTATGATACAGAACCTCAAAACGATTTTCAGAAATGGTGCAGAAATGGGACTACAGGCGTTGCAAATCATGCAGCTATGCGTCACACAAAAAGATTAGTGGAAAGATTTAAGTGTATTGGATGGGGGCAATCTTTAGCAGATGTTCCTGAAGAGCATATGCAGCGTGCACGTGGAGAGGCTAGTCGGATTAGTGGAAAGTCTTATTCTCAAAACAATATGAGACCGTTTCCAGACAGACCATCACCAACGATACCAGCCAGTTTCCAGAGTAATTTTGTACACCCATTATTTGACAGAAATTATACAGCAAGAGAAGGTGCTCGTATTCAGTCGTTCCCAGATGGCTATATTTTTAAGGGGAAAAGAACAACGATGTCATGGGAAAAAAACCTTTCTCAATATCAACAAATAGGGAATGCAGTCCCTCCATTATTAGCTAAAGCTATAGCACAAAACATAATAGAATATTTTAATTCAATAGACTGTAAGGGGTAAATTATGGATAATGACATTTATAAGTATATTGAGCATCTTGTAGAAGACAATTCGTTCCTTGTTCATGCGAAAAATATTTTAACAAGAAAATCTCGAAACGATAATGTCGCAAAATTAGATTTAATAGCACGAAAGTATATTGAATATTATAGTGCAAATCTTGAAAAAGGATTTAATGAATCAATAATAAAAAAACGTGTTATAGCCCTTAACAGATACTATAATTATATCCATGAGGAGGGGTATGATAACCTTTATAGTGCTCAAACAAAATTTAGACCTACTATACTTGAAGAATTTATGGCTATATTGTTTCGTGATTTAGTAGAAGACGTGGCTACCAATATTTCTGATTGTAAATTAGATTTAGGTGCTATTAAAGCATATACAAATCTATTTTTTTATGGCCAAGATTTTATTTCTTTTGTAGAGAATCCAACAATTGGACTCAATCTAAAAGATCAAGATTTTGCTGTTTATAGAACTGTGGATATTAAAGTAGATGATAATGATTCAGTTAAGGCTTGTTTACCAATAGTTGCAGTAGAGTGTAAGACATATGTTGATAAGACAATGCTTGAAGGGTCTGTTGCTACAGCCGATAAAATTAAAGTAGGCAACCCTTATTCGTTATTCTGTATTATTTCTGAATTTTATGATGTTAGTATAAATGTAGACCCCGCATATTCCCGAATTGATCAAATTTATATATTAAGAAAATCTAGACGGAAAGACTCATGGAAAGAGATTGATGCTGATGTTGTTTTAGATTTTGTTGATTTTGTAAAGAAACATTTGACTAGACCTTGGAGTAATATTGAAAAAAAACTTGTAGAAACAGGGAAAATTATATAATTTGGCAAACGGTCTACTATTACAATCGATTTTAAAATTATAACACTTATAGTGTTAAGTTCTTTGTTTCCCTTTTTACTTTAAAGGTTTATTTTTTTATCTCACAGAAAAGTTAATGGATTTGATTTTGACTAAAACAATTTTTGAAAAATAATTTATTTTTTTAAAGTATTCATTCTCCAGAACGGAGATGCTTCAACTTCATATGTTAGAGTGTTGAAAATACTTGATAAGGGCTGTTATGGAATCAGCAGTTTAATGCATGAAAGTTTAGAAAAACATAAGGAAAATCTTGTGTAGATAGGGAAATAAACTATGAGCAATACCATTGAGAAGTATTCAGTATCACAATATTCAGTGAGCTCAGTATTGAGCTTTATTGATTCTGGCGATATTGCAATTCCAGAAATTCAGCGTCCTTTTGTTTGGAAGGGACGACAAGTTCGCGACTTAATTGATTCACTTTACAATGGATATCCTACTGGTTATCTAATTGTTTGGTTAAATCCTGATGTAAAACTAAAAAATGGTGGAAGTTCTATTGGTAAAAAGATTCTTATTGATGGACAGCAGCGCGTTACTGCGTTAATGACAGCGATTGGAGGTTATGCCGTCCTAAATGAAGATTATGAACAAAAACAAATAGCAATCGCTTTTAATCCTCTTGCAAAAGGCGAGGAAGAGCGTTTTGCTGTACGTACTCCGGCACATGATAAAAGTTCTTTTTGGATTCCTGATATTTCAGTAATTTTCCGAAATGATTTCGATAGTTTTGGATTTATCAATGATTATACAACAAAAAATCCAGGAGTAATTTCTCCTCAAGAGCTTAATCAATCACTCAATAGACTTATCAATATCAAAAATTGCCAGTTGGGTGTGATTACACTTGTCCCTCAGTTGGATATTAGCGAAGTTACAGAAATTTTTGTGCGTATTAACTCGCAGGGTAAGCGACTCAATGAAGCTGATTTTGCAATGTCTAAGATTGCAGCAGATGAGCGTTTTGGTGGTAATTTGTTGCGTAAAGCAATTGATTATTTTTGTCATTTGGCTGTTGACCCAGCATTTTACAGCCAACTATCCAGTAAAGACCATGAGTTTATGAATTCTGTATATGCAGATAAATTAAAATGGCTTAAAGATGATTATGATAATATATATGACCCAGATTACAATGATATGCTAAGGGTTTCTTTTATGCACAAGTTTGGCAGAGGAAAATTAGGTGACTTGGTTAGCTTATTGTCAGGTCGTGATTTTGCTGAACGAACATTTAAAGAAGATATTGCTCAAGATAGTTTTGAAAGACTAACTAAGGGTGTAATCAACTTTATGAATCAATACACATTTGAGCAATTTGTTGTGGCAATTAAGGCTGCTGGGTTTATCAATCCCAAGTTGCTCAATTCAAAAATGACACTGGATTTTGCTTATACAGTTTATTTGTTGTTAAATAATAATGCTGAAGTATCTAAGGTGGAAATTAAGCCTTTTGTTCAAAAATGGTTTGTTCTTTCTACTCTTACAGGTAGATATGTTAATTCTCCTGAATCTCAAATGGATAGGGATCTTCGTTCAATAACCGCGAAAGGTTTTAAATCTTTTTTGAGAGATGCAGAGGAAGCAGAATTGTCAGATGCTTTTTGGGAGGTTGGCTTAGTTCAACATCTTGAAACATCATCAATATCAAGTCCTTACTTTAATGTATTTATTGCGGCTCAGGTATATGGGGGAGACCGTTCTCTTCTTTCTAATACAGCAAAGGTTTCTGATTTGCTTTCTGCTGGTGATGTTCATCATATATTCCCTAAAGAATATTTGAAACAAAATGGAATTTCAGATAAATCAAAATATAATCAAGTAGCTAATTATGTTTATTTAGATACAGGTGTAAATATATCTATTGGTAAAAAAGCTCCTAATGATTATTTTGCTTCTGCAAAGAACCAGTGTGAATCAAAACAAATCAAAATAGGAACAATTCTTGATGCAGAGCAGTTGAGAGATAATTTGGTTGTTAATTGCATTCCTGAAAATATATTTGAAATGACAGCAGAAGATTATGATAGCTTTTTGCACCAACGTCGTATTCTAATTGCAAACAAAATTAAGCAGTATTATAAGAGCCTTTAATGTTTGTTTTATATTATGAATGCTGAATTATGCAATATGTGCATGGTGGAAGATGGGGAAGGGCGCGTGCTTGTGCAGGAGCGATTGCCTAAACCAACAAATCCATGGTGCGGATTGACTTTCCCTGGCGGACATCTGGAGCATGGCGAGTCGCTCGTAGAGTCGACCATTCGGGAGATGTATGAGGAAACTGGTCTGACAGTATCTAATCTTAAGTTTTGTGGCATTGTCCAATGGTTTAACCCAACAACAGAACTCCAATATATTGTTTTTCTATTTAAGACAAATACCTATACTGGAACACTCAAGGATTCTGCCGAAGGCAAGGTCCGTTGGATGTCGCTCGATGAAATGCGAGCAGGAAATCTTGCCCCATATATGGATAAATATCTGGAGGTCTTTCTCAATGATGATCTTCCGCAGGCGTATGGTGTAGTCGGCACAGGCCTCAGCTTGTGCTTCTGATGCCCTAGCGTGAGCGTGGTGGCTAAAAGTGCGAAGAAAAGAACCACGAAACACACGAAACACACAAAAAAAGTAAATATTCACTATTGTTTCCTATTCTTTTCCATTTCGTGGTTCCCGATATCCATCATACGAGCATTTATATTTGAATGATTTAACCACGAAACACACGAAAGGTCACAAAAATGGAAATTATTTATAAAGATGAGGCATTTGCTGTTCAAGGAGCTTGCTTTGAAGTATACAAAACATTGGGGAATGGTTTTTTGGAAGCGGTTTATCAGGAAGCTTTGGCTCATGAGTTTAAATTACAAGGAATCCAATTCCAAGAACAATGCGAATTAAAGTTTCAATATAAGGGTATTCAACTAAAACAATCTTATAAACCTGATTTTATTTGTTATGATAAAATTATTGTTGAAATAAAAGCAGTTTCTAATTTGGCTCCAGAACATAGAGCACAACTCCTTAATTATCTTAAAATAACAAATATGCATTTAGGGTTGCTAGTGAACTTTGGTCATTATCCTAAAATTGAAATAGAACGAATTGCCTTATAATTGACAATTTTCGTGGTCCCCAATACCCAACCGCGAGCGTGGAGCGAGCGTGGTGGCTAAAAGTGCGAAGGAAAGAACCACGAAACACACGAAACACACGAAAAAAGTAAATATTCACTTTTGTTTCCTATTCCTATTCCTTTCATGCCTTTCGTGGTGGTTAAAAGTGCGAAGAAATGAACCACGAAACACACGAAACACACAAAAAAAGTAAATA